>JAITJI010000130.1 GCA_031279015.1 Spirochaetaceae bacterium | reverse complement strand
TTACCTTGCAAACTGCTAAGGACCCGCGCAAGAATAAAATGCCATGCATTTTATTCTAATTGCTTACTCAATAAGGAAATAACATGACCAACCGGTCATGTTATTTCTGCGCGGGTCCTTATGCTATTTTGGGCTCTGTTTCCTGACAGCAGCCGTATTGGCCCTGGCGGCGGACGGTTTCTGTCCGGTTTTTTGCGGGACCTTGGATTCCCCGGTCTCATCCACAATTTTAGCGACAACAGCATTCTTCTGAATTGAAGCAATGCCTTTAAAAGCAGATTTTTTGTCGGTATAGGCTTCACTGGAAGCGATGATTTCACCATTGGAAGCCTTGAGACTAAAGCGATACTGTTTCGCTTTATCCAAGTATACGGTAAATTTCGCAGCCATTATAGACTCCTTATAGGTATCCTGTGTTCAGCATACACTATACTTTTATTATAAGAAAGAATCAAAAGTATTGCAAGAAAAGCCTTATTTTGAAAAACCTGTAATACCAAATACATAATCAAGCAGGAAACCGGTGAGCAGGGCGAACAGAATTGTAAAGGCAAGATAGAGGATAAAATCCCTTATGCCCAGTACAATCTTAACCGCCCCAAGGTTTGTTATCTTTGTGGCAGGACCGGTGATCATAAAAGATGCGGCTGCCCCCATGCTCATGCCGTTGTCCATCCAGGCCATAAGAAGCGGAATGGTTCCGCCGCCGCATACATAGAGGGGGACGCCAATGGTTGCGGCCATGAGAAGGCCAAAACCCCGGTGTCTGCCGAAAAGCGCCGCTACGGCATCGGGGGAAACATAGCGTTGAAAAAGGGCCGACAAAAACACCCCCAGAAGAAAGTAGGGGCCCGTAGTCCTGATGTTCCTCCCCAGATTTTTAAGAAGCCGTATAAAAACATTGGAGTCCGTATCCCGGCTTTCCGGTGAAGTAAAACCCAAAAAATTAAAATATTTTCGCTTTTTAAAAAAACAGCGTACCAGTAGTCCTGCAAAAATACCACAGAGAAAACAACTTACAAATCTGACGGTCAGGGCTACAGGACCAAGGGCAGCGCTGTAAAAGAGAAGCTGGGGGTTAAGCAGGATGGAAGACATCATGAAAGCGGCTATCCAATCCTCTTCCATGCCCTTGTCCGCAAAGGAGGCGGCGATGGGGATGGTCCCGTACATGCAGAGGGGAGAGGCGATTCCCAGAAGGCTTGCCGGAATAATCCCCAACACCCCCATCCGTTTTTTTTGCAGGCTAAGAAACAGGTTGTGTATTTTTTCTTTCCCAAACACGGAAACAAGCGAGCCGAGGATCATGCCGAGAATCCAGTACCAGACAATCTGATTAAACTGGAGGGTGAAATAATACCAAAAATAAACCAGTTCCTGTTTCATGGCAGAGGACTTCCCATCAGCCGCGGCCATCACCGGAGGACCCGCCCCGGAGACAACGATCTTCCCTTTTCGCAGGACTGGAGAAAAATATCCTGCCCTCGTATTATAGATAGCAGATGGACATTCCGTCCACAGCACAAAGGGCTTGTCATCCGGAAGGAATTTATTGACAATAGGCCAATGTATTGTTATGTTTCATTATGTTTTATTATATCTCGTTGAGTTTTTTCATACTATGGGAGGCAAAATGTACAGAGTAAGGGGTAAATCGCGGGTCCTCTTGGGGGTCCTTATGCTCATCCTGTCCCTGTTCGGGGGCTGTTCCCGGGGAGCGCCCCGGACTCCGGCGGGGGCCCGGGTCCTCTCGCAGGAGGGGCCGGCGGAGGGAAACCCGGCAACGGTCCCTTTTACCGACTCGGCGGGCAGGACGGTTATGGTTCCGGCAAAGATATCCCGGGTGGTCCCCTCGGGCGGCCTGGCCCAGATATTCCTCCTGGCCATAGCGCCGGATCTGCTCTGCGCTGTTTCGGGTCCCTATACTGCCGAAGAGACGGAGTTTATCCCCTCCTCAGTTCTGGCCCTCCCCGTAGTCGGCCAGTTTTACGGGGGCGGTACTCTGAACTATGAAGAAATTGCCGCCATAGGACCGGAGATGGTCATTGACATTGGTATCCCCAAAAACAGCATCGTTGAAGATATGGATTCTATTGCCCAGGCCATCTCCGTTCCTGCCGTCCACATCACCGCTACCCTGGATTCCACCCCCGGGACATTCCGCGCCCTGGGTAAACTTCTGGGACGGGAGGAACGGGGAGAAGCCCTGGCGGCCTTTTGCGAAAAGACCCTGGCGGCGGCGGGGGAGATCAATGCCATGGTGGGGGACCGGAAAAAACAGGTCATCTATTGTACCGGCAAGGCGGGGCTTAATATCATTGCCGCCGGGGCTTTTCATGCCGAAGTACTGGACCTTATGGCGGAAAACCGGGCGGTAGTGGATGTCCCCTCCTCCCGGGGAAGCGGTAATACAATTGACCTTGAACAGCTGTACCTCTGGGACCCGGAGCTGATCCTCTTCTCTCCCGGCAGCGTCTACGATACCGTCGCCAGGGATCCAACCTGGGGACAGCTCCGGGCTATTCGTGAGGAAGCCTACTACGAAGTACCCATTGGACCCTACAACTGGCTGGGGAACCCTCCTTCCATAAACCGTTACCTGGGTATACTCTGGCTGGGAACCTTGCTCTACCCCGAATATGCCCCCTACGATCTCTTTACGGAAACGGCGGAATACTACCGCCTTTTCTACGGCTATGAACTTTCCCGGGAAAGGTACGAGGGGTTGACGGCAAAGGGCCTTAGGGCAGGAGGACCCTCCCGGTGACCGGGGAGAGGTGGAGGGATGACGGACTCCGTACCCTGCTCATCCTGGGCATCCTCCTGATCCTCGCCCTGGTGGTATCCCTCTCCCTGGGCCGTTATCCCATTCCGCTCCGGGCCCTCCTGGCCCGGCTTTTCGGGGTTCCCTTTGAATCGTCCCGCACGGAGGCTATTTTCTTTAATGTACGGCTGCCCCGGATCATCCTGGCCTGCCTGGTGGGGACCTCTCTTGCCGCGGCGGGGGCCGCCTACCAGGGGGTGTTTCAGAATCCCCTGGCGGCGCCGGACATCCTGGGAGCTTCAAGCGGCGCCGCTACCGGCGCGGCCCTGGCGATCCTCCTCCGGCTCTCCGGTTTTATGATCACCCTCTGCGCCTTTATCGCAAGCCTCCTTGCCATTGCCCTGGTGATGTTTATCGGCGAACGGGCCCGGGGGAAAAAGGTGTTGGGTCTTATCCTTGCAGGCCTGATGGTGTCATCCCTCTGCAATGCGGGGATCTCCTTTATGAAGCTCGTTGCAGACCCCAACAACGTCCTCCCGGAAATTGTCTACTGGCTTATGGGTTCCATAGCAAAGGCCAAATCCAGGGATATTCTCTTTGTGCTGCTCCCCCTGCTCCTGGGCCTGACCCCCCTCTTCGTGTTCCGGTGGCGGATCAACCTCCTCACCCTGAGTGAAGATGAGGCCCAGTCCATGGGGGTGAACGTCCGGCGGACCCGGGCCCTGGTGATCCTCAGCTCCACCCTGATCACCGCAGCTGCGGTTTCGGTAAGCGGTGTCATCGGCTGGGCGGGACTGGTGATCCCCCATCTAACCCGGCGGCTGGTGGGCAACGACTACCGCCGGCTCATGCCCGCATCCATGCTCTCAGGGGCTCTCTTCCTTATGATCATCGATGATGTATCCCGCAACCTCTTTGCCACGGAGATTCCCCTGGGAATCCTCACCGCCCTTATCGGGGCGCCTTTTTTCCTCTGGCTCATCACCCGGAAGGGGGACCTCCGGTGAAACCCGGCCCAGTCCTGGAGGTCCGGCGCCTCAGCTTTTCCTACGGGGATCATCAGGTCCTGAGGGATATCAGTTTTTCCCTGGAACAGGGCGAACTTGTGGGGATGCTGGGACCCAACGGCGCCGGCAAGAGTACCCTCTTCCGCTGTATGTTGGGGCTGGAACGGAACTACACGGGAGAAGTACAGCTGAACGGCGGGGAGATCAAAACAAAGGGGCCTGCGGAGCTGTCCCGGCATATCGCCTATGTACCCCAGATCCACTATCCATCCTTTAATTATTCGGCCCTGGACATGGTGCTGATGGGCACTGCTTCTCAGGGGAGGGAATGGTCCCTCCCCGGCCGCTCCCAACGGAAGGCCGCGGAGGAAGCCCTGGACCGGCTGGGTATAGCCCATCTGCGGGAGCGGGGGTTCCGGTATCTGAGCGGCGGGGAACAGCAGCTCGTCCTTATCGCCCGTGCCCTGGCCCAGCAAGCCCGGATCCTCATGATGGATGAACCTACCGCCAACCTGGATTACGGCAACCAGATCCGGCTCCTCTTGCAGATCAAAGCCCTGAGCCGGCAGGGCTACAGCATCATCCTCAGCACCCACAACCCGGACCACGCATTTCTCTGTGCCGGCCGGGTTCTGGCGCTTCAGGACAGAGGTCTTGCCGCCTCGGGTCCGCCTGCGGAAGTCCTCACCGCCGGCCTCATAGAAAGCCTCTATGGAATCCGGGTTCTGATACACCGGGACCAACAGGGGACCTTAAGCTGTGTCCCCAGGATTGATCCCTAAACCTCCCTGTCCGTAAGAGGCGGCAGGGCTCCGCCCCTCATTCCCCAATTCTCCTCCGCCGGACTTGTACCGAGTTGAGGTATTCGATAACCCGCAGGCCCTCCACGGCGGAGGACAGGGGCTGCCGCCGGGGATCACGGAAGCAGGCCGCCGCATCCCTGGACATATTGATGAAATAGCCCGTGGGACCGGTGAAACCTTCCGCTGTCCTCTTGAGGGACCGGAACCGTTCCGCATAGGGACTTGGCTCACTTTCCCATACCTCAAAGATCCCGTTCCCAATCCGCAAGCGGCCCCCTTCACAGGAGAATTCCAGTTCAAAGACCAGGTGATCCCGGCCCGCCCCCAACTCTATGACAAAGGGGACAGGCTCGTCTGATGGCGTCCCCTCCCGTCTCCACGGCATCCTGGCCACCCTTAATCCGGAGCGGCCTTCCGGCGGATGGACCAGCAACCCGGAAAGCCATAGGGTTCCCTTCCGGCCGGAAAGCAGCGCTCCCCAAGTCCGCCGGTGACGCATCACCCGGCCGCTCAGGAACATGAGGGCGTCCGCCAGGTGGGTTCCGTCATGCCAGAGCACGTCGAAAAGCCGCCGGTTTTTCCCCATATACAGGGCGCCCCGGACGCTGAGAAGCCTTCCCAGCCTTTCCCGGTCCAGAATCTCCTTTGCCCGGGCATAGTCCCCCTGATACCGGCGCTCGTGGTTGACGAGGATCCGGAGTTTTCCGCCGGCGTGGAAGGCGGCGATCCGCCGGGCATCCCGGAGGGAGTCCGCCAGCGGTTTTTCACAGACCACCACCTGCACCCCCAGGGCAAGGGCCAGCGCGCAGTAACGGGCGTGGCTGTCCGGATGGGTGGCAATGTGGAGAATCCCCGGCCGATGGGTCCTGAGCATGGTTTCAGCATCGGCGTAGACCGGACAGCCCCAGCGTTCGGCAAAGAGGCGGCGCCGTTCCGCATCGGTATCCACACCGGCGGCGAGACGGCACTCCGGGTTTGCAGTAATAGCCCCCGCATGGGTGCAGGGTTTCTCCCGGAGCCGGTCATCCTCCAGCAGGCTGGCGATTCTGCCAAGACCGATAACGGCGGTTTGTATTCCTTCCACGGATGGTTCCATGAAACAAATATAACAGCTTCACGGAAAATACGGAATACAAGAGCCTTTTCAGTTCACCGCCGCCTGCTTCTTCTGGTTTTTCCGGTCATGCCGTGAGTTGAGGAGGGAATACACCACGGGGGTAACAAAGAGGGTCATGATGGAACTTACGGTGAGACCCCCCACAAAGGTTTTACCGATAGGCTGGATGGTATCCGCCCCGGCGCCGGGGAAAAAGGCGATAGGGACCATACCCAGGATGGTGGTCAGACTCGTCATGAGGATGGGCCTCAGCCGGTTCCGGCCCGCCTCAAGGCAGGCATCCCGGACCAGCATACCCCGGCTCCGGAGGGTATTGGTGTAATCCACAAGAACAATGCCATTGTTCACCACTACCCCTACCAGGGCCACGATTCCTACGGCAGAGAACATGGACATGGCCTGGTTCCCTATCTTATAGATCCAGATGACCCCAATAAACAGCAAGGGGATGGAGAAGAAGATGATCAGGGGGTCCACAAAGGATTCAAACTGGCTTGCCATGAGCCCAAAGACAAGGAACACTGCGGCGGCGATGATGAAGAGAAAGCGCCGGTTGTAGGTGGCAATCTCCCGGGCTTCCCCCAGGTAGCGTACCGTTACCCCCTCCCGGGGTACCAGGTAGTACCGTATAGTATCCTCCAGCCGTTGCTGCATCTGATTGGCGGCGATATTTCCGGGCAGATCTCCGGTAACCCGCAGCACCCGTTCCTGATTCTCCCGGCGAATAGATGAAGGGGCGCGGCTTTCGGTGATCCGGGCGATGTTGGAGAGGGGCACCCGGGCGCCATTACGGCCCAGGACAAAAACGGCGTCCAGGTTGGGCAGTCCCTTCCGGTCTTCATCCCGCAGAACCACCTGGACATTGGTGAGCCGGTCCCCTGCCGCTCCGGCGCCGGAAATGGAAGTGGCGTTGTAGCCGTCCATGGCAATACGGATCTCCTGGGCCACCACGGCGGGGGAAATACCCAGACTGGCCGCCCGATCCCGGTCGATCTCTATCTCCAACTGGGGCGCCCCCTCGTCCAGGTTGACCGTGGGGTTTTCGATCTCCGGGAGATACCGGCTGATAATCGAACGGATATCCTCGGCAGTTTCCGTCAGGGCCCGCACATCCCGGGAAGTGATGGCGATCTCTATGGAGGAACCGCTCCCCATACTCCGCCCCGCCCGGAATGTGATCCGGCTGCCGGGCATAGAAACTATGTAGGGGTTGAGCTTACGGATGATAGTATCCGGGGTATCCAGCTGCTTCGCCGGTTCCGGCAGGGTGATCTGGAGAACCCCCTGGTTGTTGCCGCTCCGTCTGGCGGTGAGGATGATGTTCCGGTAACCCTTCACCTGTTCCCGGACAATGGCCTCCAGTTCAAGGAGCACCCCTTCGGTAATCTCAATGGGGGTTCCCTGGGGCATGGAGACATTCATCGTCACCGAATCGTCGGTCCGGGTACGGATGAACATGTTCATACCGATGCCGGTAAACTGCATCAGGGAGAAAACCAGGATGAGGATCACCAGGATGAGGATCAGCGCCCGGTGCCCCAGGCAGTAGTCAATGGCGATCCGGTAACCTGAATCCAGGTTTTGGAAAAACCTTTCCATGCCATCATCGATTCTTCTCAGCACGGGATTCTTCAGAGGTTTCTGCTTCCGGGTATCAAGCCGCATGATGGAACCGCAGAGGGCAGGCACCAGGGTCAGGGCGACGACCAGGGAGCAGATCAGGGAGATAACCACGGTAAAGATGAGATCGCTGAAGAGCTGTCCCATCATCTCCAGATCATTTTTATAGATGATCAGGGGAATGAAAACGCAGAGGGTCGTGGTAGTAGAGGTGACAATCGCCCGGATCATCTCCTGACTCCCCAGAACTGCGGCGATCTCCGGTTTGGCCCCCCGGAAGCGGTAGTTGTGGACATTGTCCAGGATGACGATGGAGGCGTCCACGGTCATGCCCAGGCCCAGAATGAGGCCGGTCATGGTGAGAAGGTTCAGGGTAAACCCAAAAACCGACATAAACATGATGGTGAGGAGGATAGATATGGGGATGGAGAGGCCGATGATCAGAGTGCCCTTGATGTTCCGCAGGAAGACAAAGAGGATGATCATGGCCAGAATTGCCCCTTGGATGGCGTTGGAGTAGACCTGATCCAGGGTCGCGTTGATCAGGCTGGTATTATCCGAAAGCAGTTCCAGGGTGATGCCCTGGGGCAGGTCGGCATTGATATCCGCCAGGGCTTCCCGCACCCGGCCGGCGACCTGCACGGAATTGCTGTCGCTTTCACTTTGGACCTGAATGTAGACCCCGCTTTCGCTGTTCACGTAAACCCGGGCGGCATTGTCGTTGTAGGCCAGATTCACCTCGGCAATGTCTTCAATACGCACCGCCTGGGAGCGGTTCAGCGCCACGGTTTGGACGCTTTCCCCGGCGGGGACATTCACCGTCTTTACCACCAGCCGCTTTATCTGTTCCGGGGTAACCAGTTCCTGCCGGGTCATAATCTGGTACTCCCGGGTCCCCCGGGTAAGGCTGCCCCCGGAGGAGAGTACGTTTTGCCCCCGGAGGGCGCTACTCACATCGTTTAAGGTCAGATTGAAGGCCGCAAGCCGGTTCAGGGAAGCCGCTACTTTCACAATCCGGGTAGTACCGCCGGTCACATCGGCGGAGGCGACCCCGCTGATCCGCTCGATGCTGGCCTGAATCTCGTCCTCGGCGAAGATCCTGAGCTGATCCGGCGGATAGTTACCCCGGACCACCAGTCGCATGATGGGCATGGCGGACATATCAAAACGCCGCACCGTGGGAGAGGCGGCATCATCGGGAAGGGAATTGGCCAGCCGGTTAACCAGGGTTTGGGCATCGGTCATAGCCTTGTCCATGTCCGTCCCATAGGCGAAGTTCAGGTTGATAAAACTCGCCTCAAAGGAAGAATTGCTGGTCATCTCCACAAGCCCCCGGGAAGACGCCAGAGCTCTTTCCAGAGGGATCGTCACATTCCGCTCCACATCCGCAGGTCCCGCCCCGGGAAAGGATGTGTAGACCGATAAGACCGGCCGTACCGTACTTGGGTAGAGGTCTACCGCCAGATAGGGGACCAGGGTCGCCGCTATCCCCATGGCCAGGGCGTAAAGAACCACGATGGTTACGGGCCGCTTGACCGAATACTGGGAGATGTTCATAGGTTTCTCAAGCCTCCTTTTGCAGCCCTAAAACCCGGCACACGGATTCGGGAAACGGCCATAGCTCATGACCCGTGCAGGCTGTCCCGGGTCCTTACTCCACTACCCGGACCGGTTCGCCCTCGGAGAGGAAATTTTGTCCCGCGATCACCACCTGTTCACCCAATTCCAGACCATCCACAACCTCGACAGATTCCTCATCTCCCAATCCCGGCCGGATCTCCCGCCGCCGGGCTATGCCTTCCCCATCCACCGTAAAAACAATCCAGGACCCATAGGTGTTTATCACCGCTCCCCGGGGAATCACCAGCACATTGGTCCGGGTACTGGTTACAAGGCTCACCGTGGCGAACATCCCCGCCCGAATTCTGGGATCGGTCGTACCGGTAAAACGGAGCCGGATCCGCAGGGTACGGCTTGCCGGGTCCAGTACCGGGCTTACCTCATCGATCCGGGCCCCAAAAAACTCCCCCGGAATAGCCTCAAAGGACACTTGCGCGGCTAAACCCTGCCGCATGGCTGTAGCGAAACGTTCGGGCACAAAGGTCTCCACCGTAAGCCCCCCCAGATCCCCCAGAACGTACACCGCCGTCTGGGTGCTGAGGGTATCCCCGGGATTTACCGGCGCCGAGAGAACCGTTCCGGTAATGGTGGATATCACGGGACTCTGGGAGTAAACTTCCCCCGGCCGGGAGGGATCCACCAGGGCCACCACCTCTCCCTGACGCACCGTATCCCCCACCCGGAAGTACCGTTCACTGAGCTTTCCCGCCACGGTGGGGTAGATGGCTACCTGGGTCCGGGCAAGCACATCCCCGTTGACAACCACGCTGTTTTCTATGGTTCCCAGGTCCAGCTCCGTCGTCCGAACCACCGTTGCGCTCCGTACAACCTGACCGGCCTGGAGGTTTCCGGAACTGCCGGAGGCCCCCTGCCCGCTTCCGGACCCGCCCGTTGCCTGAGGACTCCCCGTCCCGGGTACGCCCGTAGCGCCTTCGGCGGAAGCCTGGTTTATCCCCAGATAATAGGCAATCAGGGCGGTAAAGGCCATAATGAGGAGGACAAGCAGGGCGGTTGCCATCCGGGAGATCCTGTTGTTTTTCATCGCAGACTCCCTGGAAGTTCTTCCATATTGAGATTGAGGGCCGCCGCCAGGTCCAGGGTCATGAGCTTATAGGCTAACTCATCGGAGAGGAGCTGCTGCCTGGCTTCGGCCATGTTATTCCGGGTATCCTCCAGAGTGAGAAATTCCACCGTACCGTTCTGAAAACCCTGCACCGTAAGCTCGTAGGTCTTCTCGGCAATCTCCATCCGCAGCCGGGCAATCCCGATATTTTCCCAGGAGCCCCGGAGGTTCTCCACCAGGGAACGGATCTCGGTTTTAGCCTGATCCTCCACACGTTGCAGATCCAGCCTTGCCTTTTCAATCTCCCCCGCGGCAGCCCTGAGGGTCTGGTTCCCCAGGGTTCCGGGAATCCAAGCTTCAATAGGGATCGCCAGGCTCACAGTACCCCGGAGGGTATCGGAAAAACCCGGAGACCAGCCGCCGTCCCACTGGGCGGAGAGGCTGAGGGAAGGGGCCTTGCCGGTCAGCAGGGTCCGGCGTTCCACCAGTTCCAGCCGTTCTATGCTTTGCCGTTGCCCCACCACATCCGGCCTCTTGGGCAGGTATTCCCGGATGAGCCGCTCAGGGTCGGCCTCGATCCGATCTATGGCGATGGAACCCTCCAGCTCCGTTTTTCTCTGTGGATCGCAGCCCAGCAGCTCCAGGAATTCCCCCAGCCGGGAACTATAGACACTCCGGGCCCTGCTCAGGTTCAGTTTTGCGGTTTCCGCACTGAGCTGACTCTGTAAGTAGGCAAGCTGCCCCAAAAGACCAAACTCAAAGGCAGTCCGGTTCTTTTCCATCTGCCGTTCCGCCAGATTCAGGACCTCCTCCAGGTGGGAAAGGTTCTCTTTTTCCGCCAGGAGACTGTAAAACTCTTTGGCGATAAGGATCTCCACCTGACGCCGGAGGCTTTCATGGTTCAAAAGCTGAGCCTGATAGGCCAGGCTGGTGATCTTCATGGCCGAAGGAATGGCGGCGTTGAACCGGAAGGTGAGGCCCAGGGACACGCTGGTCCGCAGGGCATCCTGACTCACCTGGAAGCCATCCCCGCTGAAGAGGCCGGAACCGTAGCTCAGCCCCGCGCCGGCACTGATACCGGGAAACATCTCTGCCCCGCGGTGGGACGCCGCGTAACCGGACACGGAAAGATCGACAAAACTCTTCCGTAAGTCCGGGCTCCGGGCCATGGCCAGTTCCACCGCCCGGCCCAGGGACAGACAGAGAGTCTCCTCCTCTGCCGTCACCGGAAAGGGGAACCCTGCCAGTAAAAAAATAATAAACAAAAGTCCTTCCAGGAAACCACGCCGCAAAGGATCCACTCCTGTCGTTCAGGATACCCTCAAAACCGCGGTTTTGAAGTCCTGCCTACCCTCAGTTTATAATAAAATTATTTTTTACACCATCTTGTAAAAAGCACAGGAGGTTCTTTTGGTTACAAGGAAAAATGCCGGCCCTTATCAAGACAGACTCCTGCCCTGGCGCCTCATCTTACAAGGTACCCGAGGGATTTCTTTTTCTCCGCAGATCAAGTATGCTTAGGTCAGATTTGCAGGCAAATCCGGGGAAGGCACGGCATGAATGTAGTTGTCATCGGCGCTCAGTGGGGCGATGAGGGAAAGGGTAAGATCGTAGATTACCTGGCGAAGGACGCTCAGGTGATCGTCCGTTTTTCCGGCGGAGCCAACGCGGGGCATACCATCGTCATAGGGGATGAGCAGTATGCCCTGCACCTGATCCCGTCGGGGATTCTCTACCCTGACAAGATGGTGATCCTGGGAGCGGGGATGGTGATCGATCCGGTTGCCCTCTTCGGCGAGCTGGATATGCTTCGGGAGCGGGGTATTGATACTACCGGGCGGGTTTTTATATCGGACCGGGCTCATCTGGTTTTGCCCCGGTACATCCGTATTGACCGGGAACGGGATGAGGCCCGGAAGAAGCCCATCGGTACCACGGGCCGGGGCATTGGGATCACCTATTCAATGAAGAGTGACCGGGACGGGATCCGTATTGCCGATCTTTTCTGGGAAGAAAAGATGGCCGGGCTTGAAAGCGGAGACCAGGAATTCCTCTCCCCCTACATTGATCGGCTTGAGGCCATGTCTGTAGACCTTGCAGTCTATCTGATGCATCGCCGGAATGCCCAGGTTCTCTTTGAGGGGGCCCAGGGGACCCTTTTGGACCTGGACCTTGGGACTTACCCTTATGTGTCAAGCGGTATGTCCAATGCCGCCGGCGCCGCCATCGGCGGGTGTGTAGGTCCCCGGCGTCTGGATAAAGTTCTTGGGGTCTTTAAGGCCTATTCTACCCGGGTAGGGAACGGTCCCTTTCCCAGTGAATTTGACGCCAATTCTGAAGATGATCTCTGCTGTTTCATCCGGGAAACCGGCCGGGAGTACGGAGTTACCACCGGACGCCCCCGGCGTTGCGGTTACCTGGACCTGGTGGCCCTGCGTTACGCCTGTCTTACCAATTCCATCGATTCCCTGGTGATGACCCACCTGGATGTCTACGACAGCCTGGACGAGATCAAGGCCTGTATCGCCTATCGTATTGGTGACCGGATAGTAGAAAATTTTCCTGCCTCCGTTGATGCCCTGAATACCGCAAAGCCGGTACTCCGCAACTTTTCAGGCTGGAAAAAATCTCTCTCCACCGCCCTTACCTACGAGGAGTTCCCCGAAGCGGCGATGGAGTACATCGAGTTTATTGAACGTTTCTGCGAGACTCCCATCGATATCGTGTCCGTTGGGTATGACCGTAAGGAAACCATCATCAGGAAAAGCCCGTGGGTAAAGTGAAGTCCGGATCCACAACACGGATACTGATACTCGATTTTGGGAGTCAGACCACCCAGCTTATCGGCCGCCGGATCCGCGACCTGGGGGTCTACACCGAAATCATTCCCGGTGACGCCCCCCTGGAAGAAAAAACCCTCGCCGGCGTCCAGGGAATCGTCCTGTCGGGCTCCCCCGAATCGGTGTACACTCCGGAGGGTACCGTGCCGGACAAGGGAGTCTATGCCTGCGGCCTCCCCCTTCTGGGGATCTGTTACGGCCTCCAGCGTATGACCTTTGATCAAGGCGGTCTGGTGGAGCCCCTTCCCAAACGGGAGTACGGCGGCGTTGGAGTGACCGTCAGCGCCAGGGAGCGGCAGGGGGAAAACCCGGAGCAGGAGGGACGAATCCGGCGGTTCCTTACCGGTTTTGATTCTTCAGTTTCTATTGATAATATAATAGAAGGAAAGATGCTGCCGGAGCAGTCTTTGTTCCGGGGGCCCCGCACCTTTACCGCCTGGATGAGTCACGGTGATACCCTGACCCGCCTTGCCCCGGGTTTTCTGGAGTACGGTGTCAGCGTCACCGGCTTTCCTGCGGTGGTGATCCATAATACCTGCCCCTGGTTTGGTCTTCAGTTTCATCCCGAGGTGACCCACTGTGAGCGGGGAACGGCAATCCTCGCGGCCTTTGTCTTTGGGGTGTGCGGCTGCAAACCCGGGTGGACTATGGAGAAGTATGTTGAAGAGGTCCGGGTAAGCCTGGTCAGCCGGGTGGGGAACAATCCGGTACTGCTCCTTATTTCCGGCGGCGTTGATTCCACCGTCGCCGGGGCGCTGCTTCTCAAAACCTTAGACCCTGAACAGGTACATCTTATGTACATGGATACGGGTCTTATGCGGAAAGATGAAACAAAAACTGTGGAGACTACCCTGATGCGGCTCGGCGCCAGGCATCTGCATATCATCCATTGTGAGACAGAGTTTCTGTCCGCCATCAGGGGTCTTACCGATCCGGAGACAAAACGAAAAGTCATTGGGGATCTTTTTATTACCGTAGAGGAACGGGAACTCAGGCGTTTAGGTTTGCCGGATTCCTCTTTTATCGTCCAGGGCACCCTCTACACGGATCTGATTGAAAGCGGCAAAGGAGTCGGCAAGAAGGCCCACATCATAAAAAGCCACCATAACGTTGGCAGTCCTCTGGTAGACGCCAAGCGTAAGGCAGGCCGGATCATCGAGCCCCTGGATCGGCTTTACAAGGACGAAGTACGCCGTCTTGGCCGCATCCTCGGTGTGGATGAGGAAGTGGTCCGCCGTCATCCTTTTCCCGGTCCCGGCCTTGCGGTCCGCATCCTGGGGGAAGTTACCCGGGAAAAGTGTGAGATCCTCCGGGAGGCGGACGCTATTTATATAGAAGAATTAAAACGCCGCCGTAGTCCCGGTTCCCAAGATCGCTGTCTCTATGATGAGATCTGGCAGGCCTTCGCCGTACTCCTCCCCATCCGTTCCGTGGGCGTTGCCGGTGATGTCCGCAAGTACGGCTGGGTCCTGGCCCTCAGGGCCATCACCAGCGCCGATGGTATGACCGCCGATGTCTATCCTTTCCCCCCCAGGGACCTTCTGGAGATCTCCACCCTTATCACCAACACCGTTAAGGATATCGGCCGGGTTACCTACGATATTTCCAGCAAACCCCCCGCAACGATAGAATGGGAATGAGGACCGGGAATCTAACCTGCCTGTGACTATTCAATATATTTCTGTTGACAAAATACAAAAAACCCTTATAATATGATCATAAAGAATATGTAATATTACCTGGTATAATTTTTCAGTTTTCTGTTGATCATTATAAGGAAGGGGGGTGTTATGTCTCGTTCTTCTTATTTTGTGGAAATGGAAATAGCCGGGGATACAGCCATGTGGACCCGCCCTGATACCGGTGATGCTCCGGTTTCCTATCCGGCGCCGACCTATTCAGCAGTTAAGGCGATATTTGAATCCCTTTTGTTTGGTTTCAAGACGATAGTGAAGCCAATCAAGGTTGGGATATGCGCCCCTTTGCAGTACCATTCATATCACACCAATTACGGAGGACCCTTGCGGCAGGCAAAGTCTATTGCGGAAGGAAATAGTTATCAATTACTTGCGACGGTATTGATAGATGTCTGCTATCGATTATATGCTGAAGTTGTCATTAACAAAAACAATCAGGATCTGTCTGAAAGGAGCAGACACTGGGATGCCCTGACTACTTCACCCTGCCATGCGTATCAGGATATTTTTAACCGCCGTCTTAAACGCGGACAATGTTACTCCATTCCGTCTTTGGGCTGGAAAGAGTTCACCCCCTCTTATTTCGGCGTGTTTCGTGAAGCAACCAAGATTCAGGACGATATTACCTTTACAATTCCGTCAATGTTACGACAGGTCTTCTCCAACGGTTACAACTCTGAGCCGCTTTATACGTATGATCAGGATGTGGCGATTAGGAATGGCGTCTTAACTTTTGCCGTGAAGGATTCTGAAAATGATCAATGAATTATACGCTTTGGCGGATGCCATTGAAAATGCGGGGATTTCACCATACGAATGGCATAAGGATCTCAAAGAACTTCCCAATGTTTCGGAAAAGAAACCCCTTTACCGGATATGGTTTTCCGCTGACCATACGATTTATCGAATTGATACCATTACCGCCCAAACCCGTGCCGGCGGTTTGGAGAAACAGGTTTGTGCCGATGATTTAAGAAAATGGGAAAAGAATAACGGTTGTGCCTTTCCTGCATTTAATTTGCCCAACTTATACAATTTTAAAGGTGATTATTGGAAAGATCGGATTACGGAGAAGGATGAGTGGATAAACGGTAAAAAAGATATTGATTTTACTAAGCTCAAAAAGTGGCTTGCTGAAGCAGTGGATGCCTGGGAAATATTAAACAGGCGGGGAGAGCCGCAAAAAATAAAAGTCAATAACTGTCTGCACAAAGCGCCTAAAGATCTGCTGGAAACAATCAATGGGTTCATTGATTCTCAGAATGCCCTTACCGATCTGATCCGGTTCCTTGAGGGGCTGTCGGCAGATGCTTTTCGATCTGCTTTAGAGAAGTACATCTTTTCAAAATTAAAAAAACATGAAGATGTTAAGCCGCTGCTCAATTTCTTATTTTCAGACAGCCAATTGTCTGTGATTCTTGATTTGGAAAATTACTCGTCTTCTTGTCCGGTAGCCCATCAAACAACTATTAAATGGCTGAACGAGGCACTGATCAGGTCTAACAGCGGCAGAACAGAGCATAGTGAAAATAAAAAGGACCGGAACGATGCCTTTGGCAGTGCATATACGGAAGTCGGACAGACTATGCCGGAGGTAAAACTTCCCGGCTTAGGCGGAGTAAAACTTCGTTCAATGTTCGCTGCCCATGATTGTCAAAAACGTTATGGATTAATTGAGGATAATTCTTATCCAATCACCATAGACAACCGTGCAAAAATAAAAAAATCACTAGAATGGCTGGCGGAAGATGAGCGGCAGGGGAAAACATGGGGAATTGTCGAGGCGAAAGAAATACTGTTTGTCTATCCCTCAAGCATACCTCCGGTGATGCCTCGGTTTACCGCGCTCTTAGGGGCGGCGGGAAATGCCAGCCCGGAGAAATTTGCCAGCCGCGTTGAAGACGTTTTACAGACGATAAGGGGTTTGCCGCAGGAAAAGCAACCGAAGAACATACACATTTTTGCCATTCATAAAATGGATAAGGCAAGATCAAAGGTTGTCTTTTACCGGACATATTCTATGCAAAATCTTAATAAATCTGCCGGTATATGGCAAGCCGGCTGTGCAAATGTTCCGGCGCTTGATATATGGGTTTGGAGTGAGCAGGACAAGAAAAAAGGAACCAGACTTGATGAAAAACAAAAACCTGAGCTATTGCAAAATGAAGCGTTGGAACCGCTGCAAACGGCAAAAATAATAAACAAGATATGGAGAACTGACGGAATTTCAATGGGAGAAGCGCCAAGGACAAAGCACTATCAGGGAATAGAATTGTTTTTTTCTGATTTGCCGGCAGGGGGGATCCGGCATCTGCTGAATGTCCTTTTGACCAACTGCGCCGGGCTAATAATTTATTTGGGCAACAGAACGCATGAAGGAGGCGTTCTAAAAGATAAAGAAAAAGAGGGTTGTGCCGCATTGTTCCCGCTTTTGGGTTTACTTTTATATAAACAAGGCTGTTACAAGGAGGAATATATGGAAAATATGCCATATCAGATTGGTCAATTACTCAAAGTTGCGGACGAATTACATGCTTTATATTGTAAGGTGGTCCGTGACGGCAATATACCGCCGCAGTTGGCGGGGAATTCCCTTTTTGTTGCTACCACCGAAACTCCGGTACGGGCGCTGGCACAATTATCGACTCGTCTTAGTCCGTATCTGGCCTGGGCAAAACAATACCGCACAAAAGATATCAAAGAGAAAGAAAAGGAAAGTTGGCGGGCTGCATGGTACATTAGATTGTTTGAGTCTATTGCCACCAAGCTAGACCCCAATATCAATAATTCCGTTGAACCTATGCTGCGGTTTAATGATCTTGAAAAGGCGCAATTGTTCATCGGTTATCTTGCTGAATTTCCAAGGCGTGAAAAAGCCGATGAAGATTCTCAGGGGACTACATCTGAAAAACAGAAGAAATAACTTTTTGCAAGGAGACAATGATGAGTAATGAGATTAAACGTGCTGCAGGACTATTGATTATTGAGGTGGTAAGCTCAAATCCAAATGGCGACCCTGATCGTGAAAGCGATCCCCGGCAACGCCCCAATGGTTTGGGTGAAATTTCACCGGTTTCCTTTAAACGGAAACTACGCGATTTGCTGGAAGATGCGGAAGGGCCTTTTGTTGCACAGCTTTGCAAGAAATTTTCAATCAATCCAGACAACTATTGTATATTAGAATCCCGCGGACGCGATCGTTCTGCAATTAAAAAGGAAATGGGAAAAGACACCTCAAGGTTTGATCAAAAAGATTTTTTGAAAAGCGTTTTTGTTGAAAAATATTGGGATGCGCGGGTCTTTGGCAACACTTTCCTGGAAGAAGGCAGCCATAAAGGGTATATCAAGACCGGAGTAGTGCAGTTCGGCGTCGGTATTTCCATATCACCGATTGATATTGTGCGGCACACCAATACTAATAAGGCTGGCGTTGAAGAAGGAAAACAGCAGGGAATGGCGCCATTGGCGTTCAGGATTGTTGAGCACGGCGTGTATTGTATGCCGTTCTTTGTGAACCCGAATTATGTACAAAAAACCGGTTGTACGGAGAAGGATATTGAAGTATTGAAATACTTAATTCCCTTTGCATACGATCAGAACCGTTCGGCTATCCGTCCTGATGTACGCATTCGGCACGCATGGTATATTGAACACAAAAACGCGCTTGGCAGTTGTCCTGACTATTTACTGCTTGAAGCATTGACCCCCAAACGAATTGATAATGTTAAAACCGCGTCAACATCCTGGCACGATTACGAGGATGTTACAAAATTGCCGGACGCACTTGCGGCCAAGATTGCATCCTGTGTTGATTTGATGAACCCGTAATGTGTTATGCTCATAGTCCTTGCAGGGAAAAAGGCATTCCCGCCCAGCCCTACGAACAACACATCAGTGAAGTCCTGCGGCGGGCGAAAAATGCCGCGGTTCTAGCCGGTCAATACGTTGCTTCATCTGCGCAGGATTTTTTGAAAACCGTCGAACTTGCGGCCCGGTTTCATGATCTGGGAAAATTGGATCCTAAAAACCAGGAGATCTTGTCAGGGAAGAAGCCGGCTAAAAAATTACCTGTTCAACATACCGATGCGGGTACCGCACATTTGCTTAATACTGCATCATATCCTGCCGCATTAGCCGTTCAGGCCCATCATATCGGTTATCCTGACTTTATTGATGAGCAAGAGAAAGAGGAGGATGTGTTTCGGGATACCGAAAATTGTGAAGCAGTTTCAAAAACTGTACGGGAACATGTAGATGAAACCCTTGCTGAACTTTTGTCTATCCACCATGCAATCATGAAAGACCCTGATGGCATTGCACAAATCGAAGCCCTTGGCAGAAATCAACAAATTGCCTTGCGCATGGTCTTATCCTGTCTTGCCGATGCCGACCATACCGACTCGGCGGTGAATCGTGGTGATTATCCCCAATCAGAAACAATCATTCCGCTGCGTCCTGCCGAGCGCTTGGAAAGGTTAAATAAGTATGTAGCTGCATTTGGCAAAGAAAAGGACAAGCGTTCGGTTTTGCGCCGTGAGATGTATCAAGCCTGCCGTGATGCGGAAATTGATACTGACAAAAAGATAATTTCCTGTGATAGTCCGGTTGGATCCGGAAAGACAACGGCGGTGATGGCGCATCTGCTGCGGCAGGCGGAAAAACGTAAATTACGGCGGATATTCGTCGTTCTCCCGGTAACCAACATTATCAAACAATCGGTTGCTACTTATCGAAAGGCACTGTGTTTTGACGATGAAAATCCTGAAGCGGTAGTTGCAGAGTTACATCACCGGGCGGATTTTAAAGACATTACGATTCGGCATTTAACAGCGCTCTGGCGGGCGCCAATTGTTGTAACCACCGCAGTGGCTTTTTTTGAAACCCTGGCATCAAATTCTACCGCCACATTACGCCGCCTTCATGAATTGCCCGGAAGCGCAATTTTTGTTGATGAATCCCATGCTGCCCTGCCCGTCTATTTGCTGCCCCTGGCCTGGCATTGGATAAACGCCTATGCGGACGAATGGAGTTGTTACTGGGTTTTGGCCTCAGGTTCGTTATGCCGTTTTTGGGAGATCGACGAAATTAAAGGGAAGAATGTACAGAGAGAGATCCCCACGCTCGTTACCGATGAGTTGTGGACACGGCTGGCGGAACATGAAAAAGGACGGATTAAATATAAGTATGACGCTAATCCAAAGACAGCGGAAGAAATCGTTGAATGGATATCTAAATATGCTGGACCGCGTTTGATTATTTTTAATACCGTACAAAGCGCAGCGGTTGTTGCCGATTTCCTGGAAAAGCAATACGGACGCCATTGTGTGGAGCATCTTTCAACCTCCTTGATCGCAGAAGATCGTGATAATACAGTTAGACGAGTAAAAGAAAGATTAGAAGATAAGCATGATACAGATTGGACCTTGGTTGCGACCTCTTGTGTTGAAGCAGGGCTTGACTTCTCATTCCATAATGGATTCCGTGAATTAGGTTCACTGGTTTCATTGCTGCAGACTGCCGGACGGGTAAATCGTGAAGGAGATTATCCTGATGCCGAGGTATGGTCTTTCAAGGCTGCGGAAGCTGGTCAGTTAAGAACACATCCGCTGCTAAAAGATGCTGCGTCTGTTTTGTCTGGATATTTTGAAAAAAACATAACTATCGATCCAGGCCTGAGTACCCAATCGATTCATGAAGAGATCATTTTAGCAGGAAGAGAAAGCACAGATGATAAAAGCCTGGTTAGGAAAGAAGAAATTAGCCG
>JAITJI010000124.1 GCA_031279015.1 Spirochaetaceae bacterium | reverse complement strand
CATACGATAAAATCCATGGCCATGATATACGATATTCCCGCCACCATCGCATACATCTTCGGTGTAAAAACGCCCCAGCCCTGGATAGGCAGGCCGATAACCGAGATATTCAAATGAGGACCATGAACTTTTTGCGATGATGAAAAAGGTCTCTGCAAAACCGGAAAGAGATGAGGCTGTTCCAAAACCGTGCGTGTGAGCGCGCAGTCAATTAGTTTTGGAACAGGCTCAGATAATTATCACTTTGGACCCTTGATCCTCCGTTAATTTCCATATATATTTTCCTCATAAGTTATCATACCGATTCGGGGTGGTGGATCGTTTGGCGGAAGGCGGCACATGCAGAAGGCGCCGGATTCCGCAGGACGTGATGCCTGAGATCACACCCGCTGAACCTGATCCGGATAATGCCGGCGAAGGGAGCCAGGTCCCGTCCGAAGCTTTGGATTTTCTGTTCCGAATCCTTTCGGGCCATGGGGCTGCTGTTACAGTTGTGGAAAGATCAAAAACTCCGCGGGACTTTTCTTGGGGAAGGTCCCGAAACAGCTTTCGGTGAAAGGAGTATCACCATGAACGGAAAAAAAACTATTTCCGCTGGTTTCCGGGCTTTCCCCCGGAAAAGAATCCCAGGTACTGTCCCGGGAGTCATCCTGGGCTTACTGCTTCTCTTGAACCTCCCGGTTTTTGCCCGGGGAGCAAGAGATACCGCCGGAAGCGGCGGCCCGGGCGGTGAGGTTATCGTCTGGACCTACGATTCCTTTAATTCTGAATGGGGTCCCGGGCCCGAAGTGAAAAAACGTTTTGAAGCTGAAACGGGGATCACCCTTACCTGGGTAAACCACGGAGATGCCGGGGCGATCCTGGCCCGGCTCCTCCTTGAGGGGAAGGATGCGGGGGCGGATGTCATCCTGGGACTGGATCAAAACCTTGCAGGCCGGGCCCTCAACTCGGGACTCCTGGAGGCCTACAGACCCGTGGGAGTGGAACAGGTATTCCCGGAACTCATCATTGATGAGGATTTTCGCTTAACCCCCCTGGATTACAGCTACTTTGCGGTGGTGTACGATTCAGAGCGGATCCCCAATCCTCCGAAGAATCTTGAAGAATTAACCCTGCCGGAATACGGGAAGAAGCTTATCCTCATGGATCCCCGGACTTCTTCCCCCGGCCTGGGTTTCCTCACCTGGACCAAGGCGGTATATGGCAATGGCTGGACCGATTACTGGCGGCGTCTCACCCCTTCCATGCTCACCATTGCCGATGGCTGGGATACGGGTTACGGACTTTTTACCGCCGGGGAAGCGCCCCTGGTGCTCTCCTACACCACCAGCCCCGGCTATCATCTGGAGTATGAGGGAACCGAACGGTACAGGGCGGCTATCTTTAGCGACGGACATCCCATACAGATCGAAGCGGCCGGTCTGTTGGCAGCGGGAAAGAACAAGGAGAAGGGGAAAAGATTTCTCGACTTTATGCTCAGCCCCTCCTTTCAGGATCTGATCCCCCTGACCAACTGGATGTACCCCGTCACGCCCATCCCCCTGCCGGATTCCTTTAGGATAAACCCAAAAAGCGATAAGCCCCTGAGGCCCGCCCCCGTTACCGAAGGAGAACTTTCCGAATGGGCCGCCCTGATGTCTCAAAATACCGGCCAATGAAGAATCGTCCTTTTTATGTAAAAAACGCCGCCCCCGGCAGGCTGCGAACGGAGGCGTGGCCGGTTTGGCTTTTCGTCCTGCCGCCTCTGGGGGCTATTTTCTTTTGTTTTATCCTCCCCTACGGTTTCGCCCTGGCGGCGGGTTTTAGTTCCGGCGGCCCCTCCGCCGGGCCGGGGGTTCTCTCTGCATTGGAGAATCCTGCCCTCCCTGCGGTGATCCGGTTTACCCTCCGTCAGGCCCTTCTGAGTACGTTTCTCGCCCTGGCCCTGGGGCTTCCCGGGGCTGTCCTCCTGAGCAGGGGAGGACCGGAATGGGGAAGGGGCCCCTCCGCCATCATCCGTTCCGTAACCGCTATCCCCTTTGCCATGCCTCCAATCCTCGTGGTTTTGGGCTTTGTGCTCTTCTTCGGTAATGCAGGCTGGGCAAACCGCTTCCTTGCGGGCCTCCGGTCCTGCATCCTCCCGGGGAACCTTTCCGGTGAGGACGGACCGTTGCGGATTCTCTACCGGCCCGGAGCCATCATCCTGGCCCACGGCTTTTACAATTTTCCCCTGGTGATACGCCTGGTTGGGGACGGCCTTGCCGGGGCCCGGAAGGCCTATGTTCCTGCGGCGGCATCCCTGGGGGCCTCCCCCCTTGTCTCCGGCCTCAGTATCCTCCTTCCCCTTACCCTTCCCTCCATCGCCGCGGCATCCCTTCTGGTCTTTCTCTACAGCTTTACCAGCTTTGCCGTAGTGCTGGTTTTGGGGGGAGGTCCGGCGGCCACCACCCTGGCGGTGGAGATCTACCGCTATGCCCGGCTATCCCTGGACTATCAAAACGCCGGCGCCCTGGCCCTTATTGAAACCCTCATCGCCGGCTGCGCCTTTGGGGCCTATGTGTTTTTTGACCGGCAGAGCCGGGCCGCCATCCCCCGGGACAACCCGGTTTTGGATGGCTACGGCAGAGGCAGCCCCGGGCCGAAGCGGGGAATCTCAAAAGGGCGGAAGCATCCGGGATTCCGGGGGATTCCCGGCCTCCTCTATGGTCTGGTGTTCCTCTTCTTCATCCTCGGACCCATCCTCTCGATTCCGGTGGAATCCCTTTTATGGAAACCGTCCCGGGCAGCCCCTCCGCAGATCACCCTGCGGTGGTGGCTTTCCCTGGGGGATCGGGTACTCCCCGCCCTCTGCCGATCCCTCCTTACGGCGGTCCTGTCGGCAAGCCTGGCCTGCATCCTGGCGATCCTCGCTGCCGGGGCCGTAAAAAATGCCGGCAAGTACGGCGGCAGAGGTTCACCGGCGGCGGCCTTAATCCGGCTCTGCGCCATCGCGCCCCTGGCTTCATCCGGCATAGTCCTGAGTTTTGGCTTCACCGTTCTCTACGGCCGGGAATATTCCCGCAGCCTGCCGGCCCTGCTCATGCTCCACGCCGTTACTGCCCTCCCCTTCGCCTTCAGTTCCGTCTCTGAAGGCCTGGCGGGGATTCCCCAAAACACCCTCAACGCCGCTTCAAGCTGCGGGGCCGGGCCGGGCCTGCGGATCCTTACGGTGGAACTCCCCATGATCTTCCGGCGGATTCGCTCTGCCTGGGGTTTCGCTGCGGCAATCAGTCTGGGGGAACTCAACGCCGTTCTGATGCTGGGGATGGAAAACTGGGAGACCCTGCCCCTGCTTATCTACCGCGCCGCCGGTTCCTACCGTTATGGAGCGGCCTGCGCCGCCGGTTCCCTGCTGCTCATTGCCTGTCTGGGGGCCTTTCTGTTCTCCGAAACCGGGATACGCCGGAACCTCCGGCGGAAACAGGGAACAGAGAACCCGGACCTGATCTTAGGGGAGAAAGCCCATGGCGCTTGAAATCCGGGGGCTGGAAAAAACCTATGAAGGCTTCTCCCTTTCCCTGGACCTCCGGGTAGAAGCCGGGGAAACCCTGGCCCTGGCGGGACCATCAGGCTGCGGCAAGACAACGGTCCTTAACCTCATCGCAGGGCTCCTCCGGGCAGACCAGGGGAGCATATTCCTTGAGGGTAAATCCATATCCGGCCTCCCCTCCTGGAAACGCAACATTTCAGTGGTTTTTCAGGATTTAGCCCTCTTTCCCCACCTTTCCGTTGGAAATAATGTCGCCTATAGTCTCTTTATCCACCGGGTCCCCGGACAAGAACGCCGGCGTATTGTCCGGCAAAGCCTGAAGCTGGTCCGGCTGGAGGGATTTGAGCGCCGGCGGATCGACACCCTGTCCGGGGGTGAACGTCAGCGAGTCGCCATAGCCCGGGCCCTGGCGGCGTCTCCGGGGCTTCTGCTGCTGGATGAGCCCTTTTCAAGCCTCGACGCCCCCCTGCGGCGGGAACTACGACGGGAATTCCGGGAGATCCGGTCACGTTCCCCGATTCCCTGCATTTTCGTTACCCATGACCGGGAAGAAGCCGCCGTCCTCGGAGACCGGATCGCCCTCATGTCCGCAGGCCGGATCGTTGAGACCGGATCCGGCAGGGATCTTTTTCTCACCCCAAAAACGGAATTTTGCGCCCGGTTTTTCGGCGCCGGCACGGTACTACCCTGCACAATCGAGGGGCAAACTTCCCGGGGGCTCCGGGTAAGTTCCGCCCTGGGCCCCCTTACCGTAACCCTCCGGCAAAACCCGGGGCCGGAACCGGAATACAACATTGCGGCTCCCCGGATTTTTGTCCCCCGGGACGCGGTTTCCCTGGGGGGGGGCAGCGTACCGGATGAAGATTCCGGAACAGGCGGCATGGATACCGGGGAACGGAGAAAAACCGGCCCGGTGGCCTGCAAGGCCCTGTTCCGGGGCGCCCTTTTTGAAGGAGACACCCTTACCCTGGAGGTAGAACTGCCCGGTTCCGGCGGAGGGGTTCCCTTTAGCCTTAAAACCGGCCTCAGAACGGAGCTGCCCTCCCCCGCCGAACCGGTTGTCCTGCATATCAACGAGGGGCTCCTCTGCTTCGTCCGGTAAAGCCGGTCAGGATCCCCTGACAATCCAGGAAAAGACCGACTGGAACAACCCCAAAAGGGCCCCCAGGATTGCGCCAAAAAAGTTGATCCATTTAAGCTGATTGGACATGATATCCAGGATGATATGTTCCACATCGATCATGTCAAGGGAATCGATCCGGTCGGAAACCAGGGTCCTAATCTTGATAGTCCCCAACACGGCGTCTATCTCCTTATCCGCCAGGACAAGAAGTGTATCGCACAACAGGCTGTCCAGCGCATCCTTCCGTTCAGGGGGAATCGAAAGCAGCTCCCCCATTTTCAGGTCCCGGTGTTCCCCGGCAAAAGCGCTGAAGGCCCTGCCGAAAGCGCCTTTGGAATTTTCCGCCCTCTGTGCGGTGAGGAAGGTCAGGATCCTATGCAAAAAACGCCCCGGAGCCTCCCGGTCTCCAGCGGCCAAAAGTTCCCCCGGGGAACGGGCAAGGATAGCCTCGATCCATCCGGAGACAAGGGGTGAAAGTTCCGCGGAAACCGCCTCGGCCATGAGGATGCCCTGGATCGAAGCTGTCGTATAGGAACGGAGCCGTTCATGGATATCCTGTTCCCCCAGCAGATCTTCCAATTGATCGATAAGATCGTCGATGATTTCAGGCATCCGTTCCCGGAGGGTCTTATCGTACTGGCCCGCAGATATAAAAAAACGTTGCACCGCGTTTAATTTGAAGATAGCGTTGTTCAGGAAGAGACGGCCCTGGGTTTCCAGGGCTCTGTGTATCTCGGGCCGGTTCAAAAAGTGTAAAAAAACCTCCCTCAAGCGGGGAAAATTCCGGTCTAATATCGGGGGCAGATCCCCGGGAATCCGGGCCGCAAGGGACAGCATGGCCTTCCGAATCGTCCGCTCCAGGATTTTTACCCATTGTTCCGACTCCTCAGACCCCAGTATGTCACGAATAGGGGGACCCTGAAGATCCCCGCCCTGCGCCTCCTGGTTATCGATGAGGGCATTCAGAAACCGGCCCAGAATGTCCTCAAAGGCCGGGGTTTTCACAAAGTCCCGCAGGGTTTCGGTGATGAAAAAGAAGAATTCATTGCGACCGGGAGAAAGTTTGTCCAGGGATAAATTGAAAAAACCTTCGGTGTACCCTGCAACGGCGGCCCGGACGCTTTCCCGGGTATCTTCCCGCATGAGCCGGGCCCGGATTATCTCCGGCGTCAGGAGCTCCCGTTCAACCATGGCGCCGATACTGTCCGCCAGCTTGTGCCGCTGCCGGGGTAGAATCCCCGGGGTAAAGGGGAGCCTTACCCCGAAGATACGGATTGCCCTGTGGGGACGGAAGAGCATTTTTATGGCTATGGCATTGGTGACATAGCCAATTACGGCCCCTGCCAGAGGAGGCAGGCTCCACAAAACAATGGGGTTCATCGGTCCATGGTCTCCGCTGCGGTTTTTGCCTGGGCCTCGTTGCTATACACCTGAACAAGGTCCTCCCGGAGCCAGCCCCGGCAGACGCCGTTCACCAGCACCCAAATTTCCACGGTCCCCCGGTTGTTGACGGATCGGCGTTCCAGGACCTGCACAACGGAACCCTTTCGCAGGTAACCCAGGGAAACCCCGTTGGGGACCGGTTCCTCCGTTACATGGGTGTAGGAGACGTTGATTACCCCGTATCCGATAAACTGCCGGGAGAGGAGGGGGGTAGGCGGCGGCACAATGGACACATTGCCGGATGTAGTACGGGTGCAGGAACCGGCGAGCAACATTATAAGGATAAATACTTGACCAAGACTCCTGATACTTCCTACTCTCATGATATGCAAAATATATATGTATTCATCTTTTTCGTCAGTACCTGGGTGGCCTTTTTTTGTGCCCCTCATGCAACGGCGGAATCCCGCCTGGCCCTTCCCTTTGGGGAGACACCCTACACCCTTTCCGTTTCCCCATCATTTGGGATGTTCTACGGACAGAGTGAAGAACTTGTATACCAGACTTCTGACGAGGATACATACCTGAGTCAGCTTCTCTGGGATATAAAACCGGTTTGGTATTATGGCTCTGCCCTCAGTTACGGTCTTGAGGATCCCCTGCAAAAAATAGCCCTCTTTGCAGAGGCCGCCTTCCGATCCGGCATCCCTGCCGGCACCGGGATCATGGAGGATAGGGATTGGATGGCCCCGGATTATCAGCTTTCTCATTTTTCCACCCATACCAATTTTACCCGGGGAGCCCTGCTTGCGGATATTGGATTAGGCCTCACCATTCCCATGAGGAGCAGGATGTGGATCAAGGCGGGGCTGTGGCTCTCCTATATGTGGTTTTCATGGGATTCCCAGAACGGCTATTTGCAGCATGCTACAGAAAATTTTGACGGCGTTTATGAGGTCTGGAATGAAAACATACCCAAGGTATACCTCTTTGGTCCGGCTATAAGTTATATCCAGAACTGGCTTTTGTTTTCTCCGGGTTTTTCCCTGCAATTTCCCCTTGGCCGGATTTCCTGCCTGGGATTTTCCCTGCACTGGAGCCCCTTTGTTCTGGCAAAAGCCCAGGACATCCACCACAGCAAACCCGATGTAGAGTACCTGGATTACCTGTCTTCCGGGGCCATGTTCTTTGAGCCCCGGAGTGAATTGACCTTTTCTCCCCATAAAAATTTGAGCCTGAGCTGGTATATTGCGTACCGGTACATCAGCAGCGTCCGGGGAATAAGTAAAAACCGGAAAACGATCACCTCCTCCAGTGCGGACGACGGGAGCTACAGCAATACCGCAAACAAATCCGGCGCCTCCTACCGGGCTCTGGAAACGGGAATTTCATGCACCATACGGCTCTAGCTGCGGGAGCAGCCGGAGATCGGAATCGGCAAAATCCAGGTCTTTAATTTCCTTAAAAGCGGCCCAGCGCCAGTCGGTATGTTCCGAAAGGGTAAAAGAATCTGCGGAAAAATAGATCCGGTAGGCGTTAAGGGTTCGTTCCACCCCATGATGCTGAAACAAAACGGAACCCAAAAGGGGACCCACCTTGACGGAGACCCCGAATTCCTCCCGGTATTCCCGAACAAGGGTATCCGCATCGGCTTCACCCTCCTCAACCTTACCGCCGGGAAACTCCCATTTACCCCCCAGATCTCCCCCGGGGATCCGCTTGGCTATGAAGAACCTCCCTCCCTCCACCGCTATTCCCGCGACGGATCTCCGCGTGTCCATCTAAAGGAGCAGCACCTGGGGAAACAGGAAGTGGAGGGCCGCGGACGCCAGGGCGATAGTGCCTGCCAGCCTTCTCTGCTTTGTCAGGATCGCTTCAATTTTTCCGGACCCTTCAAAATCCACCCCGGCGCGGCTTCGGTAATACTCATACACCAGCACAAAGCCCGCGCCGATTCCGGCCAGAGCAGGGACAAGGTCACCGATCACCGGAATATCCCCCTCCACGGAGGATAGTATCTTCAACAGCCCTACCAACATGGTGAGGATCCCCAAAACAAGCCGGAGGGTCTCATTTTGCAGGGAAAACCGGAAGACCGTCTCCAGCGTACCGTCTTCCTGGTCTTTTTCCGTAATCAGCAGATACCCCGTCAGGGCATTTAAAAAAATGGATAAAAAATAAAACTGTATCATACTATTCCTGTCATCTTAATGTATTCAACCGGACTAATATCCGCAATATCCGGGTTAGAACCAGTCCAACTGATAATATATTTTAATATTTTTTCATAAAGAGGAAAAGAGGTCTACTATGGTTCATTTTTACATGGCGCAACCCGGAGGTCCGTACACCCGAACAGGGGCATTTATGTTTTTTGCTCCATAATGTAGAACCGAAGGCACGCGTTGCCCGGCGGCGGCTCATTCCGGCTTTACCCGCAGGCTTATCCGCTCCTGTTCCGCCTGCATCACGATCAGTAATTCCGGAGCTTCAAAGGAAACGGAAAAGCGGAAATCCTCCTCCGGTTTAACGGTAAAAAAGAGCCGTTGCAGGGCGATGGGAGCCTCCGCTCCCCGCGCTGCATCCTCCGGCGTAAGGGGGATAGTCACCGCCAAATCCACCGTCCCCGTGTAGGGCTTCTCCCGGCCGGCGTTTTTTTTAACCGCAATATAGGTGCCGTCGGAGAATGTCATGGCCAAAACAGTGATCCTGTTCCCCCCCAGGGTATAGCTATCATCCAGGTTAACCAAAAAGGAAAGCAAAACAATAATGGCGGAGAGGAAGAGGATTGTGATAAGCAACATGGCCCGGGGTTTTGTGGCAACCAGGGTACGGAATAGATTGGGAGGTTTTTCCGGATTCGGATCGTTCAGCCTGCGTACCGCCTCGGAGGCATTTTCCAGACGCCGGGTACGGGAATAGTAAAAAACCATTTCCCCATTTCCATCCCCCGGCAGGGGGCCGGGCTTTCTTTCCTCCCCCCTTCCTGCGGGATCATTCCCGGGGGGTATTCTCCCTTCCGTTTCTCCCATGGTCGTCCTCAGCCGGGGGTGTCCGAAGGGGAACGGCGGCCTTCGGTCCTGCGGGAGGATCCCGGAAGCCACGCCGCCCCGGCAATGGCCGCTGCCCTGTCCGCCAGTTCCAGGGGATCGATAAACCTGCCGGCAAATTCCGGTGATGTCCCCGTTTCCAAAAGGAGGGCGGCGGCGATGACGGCGCAGGTATAGGCGTCAAAACCCTGGGGAGACTTCACCATCCGGGCCGCCAGGGCTACACAAAAACCCGCCAGGAGATCCCCCGTACCCCCGGCGGATAAAACCGGCGCCATCCCGTCAAGTACCCCAAGACGGCCGTCCGGAGAAGCAACATACAGGACGTGACCCTTAAGAAGGATAGTCGCTCCCCTCTCCCGGGCAAATTTGGCGAGGATGGGGAAGGGATCGTTCAGCGCCGCCTCTCCGGGAAGACCCGACCATGCGGCAAATTCTCCCGGATGGGGGGTAAGGATCGTTTTTCCCCGGAAACTGTAAGACCGGGCCATATAAATGGCATCGGCGTCCAGGATCAGGGGAGTTCCCTCCGCCTCCGCCGCCAGAGCCTTTTCCAGGATCAGGGAACGATCGGAGGATTTCCCCCATCCGGGACCCAGGAGCAGGGCATCGGGCTTAAAACGGGGAGATCCCCCCCCACCCTCCTGCGGTGCGGCGGCCGTATCCACCGGAACCACCATAACCCCCCCGGCGGATACGGCCAAAACCGGATACACCGCTTCATCCACCAAAAGCCGGATGAGCCCCGCCCCGGCTGCCTGGGCGCCCCGGGACGCGATCCGGGCGGCGCCGGTACTGCCGGGAGAACCCGCCCGGATCTCCGCCAGCCCCCGTTGGTACTTATGGGAATCGGACCGTACCGGCGGGATTCGGTCCTTTACCGTATCCCAGTGGAGCAATTCCGTCCCCGGGTAGCGGTCGATCAGGGCCCGGGGGAAGATTGCTCCCACGGGTACTATGGTTCCCCCAAAGGGCCGGGCGGCGCTCTTGTACAGGGCCGCCTTGAGGGGTTCTATCCCCAGGGTGGCATCTGCCTCCAGGATGGGCATGCCCCGTTCCCAGGTATCGGAATTTCCTGAAGGAATATCTATAGAAACCACAAAGGGCCGCTTCCCGTAATAGCCCAGCGCGTTGATGGCCCGGACCATTTCCCGGAGCTTCCCCTCCAGGGGCCCCTGGAGGCCGGTTCCGGAGATACCGTCGATGATGATATCCGTCTGCAGCAGGGGATCTCCGAAGGAAGCCTCCGATTTTTCCCCCCGGACCGGCCAGGACTTCTCCGGCTGCTGAGGATCCGCCTCCCACACAAAGATGGGAACCCCCATTCGTTCCAAGGCACGGCAGGCAAGGGAACGGGGACTCCTATCCCCGTCTTCGGGCAGCCGGTTGATCACCGCGGATGCGTTTGCCGGGGATATCCGGTTTCCCAGGATCAGCGCCCGGAGCATCACCAGGGCATCGGCGCCGTTGTTTCCGGAACCGGCCATGACGGTGATTCTGAGGGCGGGATTCCTGAAGAAACGGGGGTAGGTCTTCGTAAAAACCCGGGCGCAATTCCTGCCCGCGGCCTCTACCAGGGCCAGGGAATCCAAGCCCCAGGCGGCCGAGGCTTCCGCATCCAGGGCCCGGGCGCTTTCTGCGGAGACCAGCTTTTCGGAGATTCTGCTCCGGGAGAAAAAAAGCTCCGAAGAACAGTTTTGAAGCCGGCGTTTCATGGGGACACCTCCTCCGCCAGCCGGTCGGTACGCCACCAAACGACCCTGGCCTCCAGTTCGGTGGCCAGGAGACCCGAGAGGATCCCCTCCTCCGACAGATCGAAGGCGTTGAAGACCAATTCGTCGTTGTCTACCCGGATAAGTCCCCGCCGCTGTTCACCGCTCGGACCGGAACTTGCAGAGAGGATCAGTATTGAATAGCCCCCGTCTATCGGATAGGAGAGAAAGACCTTCCCGCCCCTGATAACCCCCAGCATGGAGTAGATCAGCTTCTCGTTTATCCGCCTGTTGTTCTCCATAACGGTATTTTCAAAGAAAGGCACCTCGATGGTACCGGTATAAGAACCGTCTTCTGCGTCCATTATCCATATCACCGAGCTGTCAGGCTCACTGCCGGACAGGGTACCGGTGGATTCATCGTAGGTATTCCGGTAATAATCGACCTTGATATACAATTTTTTTTCATCCGGCGCTGCAACTATGGTATCCACCGAGTAAAATACCTGCTGCCGGTCCGAAGGAACAGGAATGGCTTCGTTACGCAGATGGATACGGTAGAGGACCGTTCCGCCGGTGTCAAACCAGTAGATAGTCCAGCCTGCAGGATTCCGGCAAACCACCGCCAATTCATCGTTAGCCGATGCGTATACGCCGTTTATCCGGGCAAAGGGGGTCCCACCGATCCCTTCCTGCCCAAGGTACTCCATAAAGCGGCCGTCAGCATCAAAATGGAGGATGATGCTGTCCAGAAGGGCCTTCTGCTCATCATTGAAGCTGTGCCGTTCGTCGGGAAGCCGGTCTTCTACATATATATGCTTCCGGGAATCCACGGCGATATCCCCGGGTTCCCGCAGGGGATAGGAAAAGGCCCACCGGGTAACGGTACCCCGGTCCTCAACGTCGGTCCGCAAACTCAGGGGGGGCGGATTGGTTTCATCATTATAGATCATAAACAGGAGATCCCCATAGGAGGTATAACGGACGATCTTTTCTCCATTACCATTGGATATATAAAGCAAGCCATCCCGCATGGTAATGGCAGTTTTTGAAACACTCCGGTTGCCTTCAAGGTTGAAGAGATCGATCTGATCCTCCAGGCGTCCAATGTTAAGGGTAAAAAGATCCTCCCGGACAACCGAAGAGACGGTCTCTCTGAAACAGCCGGTAAACCAGAACAGACAGGAAAACAGGGAAATGACCCATACGAAGAGAACAGGCTTCATGAGTGTACCTTAAACATCTGTAGCTCCCATGTCAACGGAGGATAGCGCTTTCCTTTGAAGAACCCTCCTTTACCAGTCTGATTAGACGTTTTAGACTTGTCAATAAAGAGGATAAAGGGGTACATTAAAATCATGTTTGAAAAGTTCGTTAAAGCGCTGTTTGGATCCCAGCATGAACGGGATCTCAAGGCTTTGTTACCCATTTTGCATGCCGTCAATGAAAAGGAAGCCTGGGCGGCGGCCCTTCCCGCAGAGGAGTTCCCCCGGATGACCGCCCGGTTCAGGGAACGTTACGCCGGCGGGGAAGGCCTTGATCAGCTCCTGCCCGAAGCCTTTGCCCTGGCCCGGGAAGCGGCCAGAAGGAATCTTGGGGAGCGGCCCTACGATGTACAGGTCCTGGGGTCTATCGTGCTTCACCAGGGTAAAATTGCGGAGTTGAAAACCGGGGAAGGTAAAACCCTGATGAGCGTCGCCGCAGCCTACCTCAACGCCCTCTCCGGCAAAGGGGTCCACGTGGTCACGGTGAACGACTATCTGGCGGGCCGGGATTCGGAGTGGATGAGGCCGGTGTTCAGCTACCTGGGGCTTACCGTAGGGACCATCCTCTCTGACATGGACAATGAACGGCGTAAGCTGAACTACCGCTGTGACATTACCTACGGGACCAATAACGAATTCGGTTTTGATTACCTCCGGGATAACATGCTCTGGGATCCGGAGAAACGGGTCCAGCGGGGTCATAATTTCTGCGTGGTGGATGAAATCGACTCCATCCTCATCGATGAAGCCCGGACCCCCCTCATCATCTCCGGGGCCGCCGAAGACGACACCTTCAAATTTGCCGAAGTTGATAAGCTCCTGGGCTCCCTTGAGGAGGTACGGAAAAAAGAAGACGGCGAATACCCCGACGAGGCCGAGGGGGAAGAGGTTATCGGGGATTATAAGGTCAACGAAAAAAACAAAAGCATCTCCTTTACCAACAACGGACTTGCCAAAATAGAAGCCGTCTTACAGAAGCGGAACCTTATCAAGGGGGCCATCGTTGATGAGGAGAATTTTGAATACCTCCACTACTTTACCCAGGCTCTGCGGGCCCACAAACTCTTCCATATAGATGTAGATTATGTGGTCCAGGATGGACAGGTCCAGATTGTGGATGAATTTACCGGACGGATCCTCTACGGCCGCCGGTACTCCGACGGGCTTCACCAGGCTATTGAAGCCAAGGAACGGATCAAAATAGCCCAGCGGAACCGGACCCTGGCGACCATCACCTTCCAGAACTACTTCCGGCTCTACGCCAAGATCTCCGGCATGACCGGTACCGCCGATACGGAGGCGGTGGAGTTCAGCAAGATATACAACCTTGACGTGGTGGTTATTCCCACCAATCTGCCGGTGACCCGTAACGATGAGGATGATGTGGTATACCTCAACGAAAAGGACAAATTCGACGCCCTCTGTGATGAAATAGCGGAGACCTACGCCAGGGGGCAGCCCATGCTGGTGGGCACCGTATCCATCGAAAAATCGGAGAAGCTTGCCGCCCTCCTTACCCGCCGGGGGGTGCGTCACGAAGTGCTTAACGCCAAAAACCACGCCCGGGAGGCGGTTATCATCGCCGAAGCGGGGGCAAGGGGGGCGGTGACCATTGCCACCAACATGGCCGGCCGGGGTACGGACATCAAACTGGGGGGCAGTCCGGAACACCGGGCCCGGAAACGGGCCGGTACGGATGCGGATCCTGAAAAATACGCCCAGTGTTACCGGGAAGAATACGAAAAATGGAAGCGGGATTACGAGGAAGTAAAATCCCTGGGAGGGCTCTATGTGATCGGTACCGAACGGCACGAAAGCCGGCGTATCGATAATCAGCTCCGGGGCCGTTCCGGCCGGCAGGGAGATCCGGGAAAATCCAAATTCTTCATCTCCATGGACGACGACCTCATGCGCCTCTTTGGGGGGGACAACATCAAGAACCTCATGTCCCGGATCGGGATGCAGGGGGGGGAGCCAATCTACCATCCCTGGCTCAACAAGAGTATTGAAAAAGCCCAGAAACGGGTGGAAGAGCGCAATTTTGAGATCCGCAAACATCTTTTGGAGTACGACGACGTATTAAACCAGCAGCGAAAATTCATCTATGAGCAGCGGGACGCGATTCTTTCGGACCAAAACCTGAAAGACCGTATCAACGAGGCCACCGCCGACATGATCCGGGCTGCCATGGACGCCTACCGGAGTACCCTGCGGCAGGACGCCGCCGGAGCGGCCCAGGAGCTGGCGGTTTCCCTCAAGACATGGTTCGGCTATCCCCTGACGGTCGAAGGGGGGGAAAACCCGGACAAACTGGAGGAGCGGATAATCGAAGCCCTGGAAAAGGATATTACCGGCAAGGAAGCCCTGGTGGGACCCGCCAACATCAACAGCTTTATCCGGATGCAGTACCTCCAGTCCATAGACCGGAAATGGCTGGATCACCTGGAGAACATGGAAGGGCTAAGGGAGGCGGTGTACCTCCGCAGTTACGGGCAGAAAAACCCCCTCACCGAATACAAGCTTGACGGCTTCCGGATCTTCGACACCATGATCGATACGATCCGCCGGGAAATCGCCTCCCGGGTGCACCTGGTACGGATCCGGGCGGCGGAGGACCGGGAGAGCAAAACCACCCGGTCTGTGGCCACGGTCCAGTCTGCAAGCCACGGCAGCATGGGGGCCTTCGGCGCCGCCGCACAGGACACCGGCGGGGGTGTTCAGGCCGGTAAACAAGCCGCCGGCGCTCAGATGCAATCGGTGACGGTGGTCCGGACCTACCCCAAGGTGGGCAGGAATGACCCCTGCCCCTGCGGCAGCGGGAAAAAGTACAAATTCTGTCACGGCCGCTAGGCGGATTTTGGCGGCGGAGAAGATTGCGATTTTTATAATTTTTTCTTGACGGTTGCTATCAGGAGCCTGTTTGCATTGTTTGTATTGAAGGAGCCACTTTAATGGTAGACCGCCCGTTGTAATTACCGTATTCCCCGATAAGGAACCGGAACTTGCATACCGGGAGGAAGCATCCAAAGGAGAGGACGATATACCGGCCAGATGGATAACCAGCGCCCGGGCAAGCGGAAAAAAATACACATTCTGCAGCGGACCTTAAATTTTTCAAAAAAAATCTAAAGTTCCCCTTCCGGGCTGCCGATAAATTAATTGGTTAGCCCTCTTTTATTGGGGAAAACGTCCGCGGCGTTTCTTCCCGCAAAAAGAGCCTAATCAAACGAAGGCAAGGATGCCTTCGGGGATACAGTATCAAGGAGGATGATATGATCATCAACCACAACCTGAGCGCACTATTTGCCGACAGGTCCCTCAAGGTTACCCAGGGTAATCTCACTAAATCCATGGAAAAACTTTCCTCCGGTCTCCGCATTAACCGTGCGGGGGATGACGCCTCCGGGCTTGCGGTTTCCGAGAAAATGCGCAGCCAGATCCGGGGGTTGAACCAGGCATCGGCAAACGCCGCCAACGGTATCTCCTTTATCCAAACCAGTGAAGGGTACCTCCAGGAAACCCAGGATATCATCCAGCGGATCCGGGAATTGGCGGTTCAGTCTGCCAACGGCATCTACACCGCGGAGGATCGAATGCAGATCCAGGTGGAAGTTTCCCAACTGGTGGACGAAGTTGACCGTATCGCCAGCCATGCCCAATTCAACGGCATGAACATGCTCACCGGCCGTTTTGCCCGGCAAACGGGTCAAAACCTCGTCACCGCCTCCATGTGGTTCCATATCGGCGCCAATATGGACCAGCGGGAACAGGTTTTTATCGGTACCATGACCTCCATGGGTTTGGGAATCCGGAATCCGGGGGACGGCAGCTTCATCAGTCTTGAGACCCCGGAAGATTCCAACCGGGCCATCGGGACCCTGGACACAGCGCTCAAGCTTATCAACAAGCAGCGGGCGGACCTGGGAGCCTATCAGAACCGGCTGGAACATGCCATTGTGGGCCTGGACATCGGCGCCGAGAACCTGCAGGCCGCAGAATCCCGAATCCGGGACACCAATATGGCCAACCAGATGGTCTCCTATACCCGGGATCAGATTCTGTCCCAGTCGGGGATAGCCATGCTGGCCCAGGCGAATCAGCGGTCCACCTCGGTATTGCAACTTCTCCAGTAGAGTGTTATATTATAGGGTGAGGATTATTATAAGATTTCGGCATAATGCCATGGCATAATGCCGAAATATCCTCCCCTGTTTGATGAAATCCGAAGAATCTTAGAATTCTCCGGAACTTCAGGATATTTGACAAAAAAACCCTTTGTTAGCGCCTTTGGGGTAATTGCCCCGGAGGCAGGTGTACGGCGGCACGGACCGCTTAGTTGGGGCAGAATGCCCGGATTTACCCGGGATAGCCGGTTATACCGGTCCCAAACAAACGATCCGTTCCGTTATGGTGTTATCCCGGGAGGAACGGCGCGAACGACCTTCCGGGGTTGCCAATCGTACGGTTCGGTTCCGGACATGGATGCCGGAGCTTACTAACGCAAGGAGGGTTATATGATAATTAATCACAACATGAGCGCCCTGTATGCTTCCCGTAGCCTTGGCGTAACGCAGGCCGATGTGGCAAAAAGCATGGAAAAGCTTAGCTCAGGCCAGCGGATAAACCGGGCGGGGGATGATGCTTCCGGACTTGCCGTTTCTGAAAAGATGCGGAGTCAGATCCGGGGATTGAATCAGGCCGAGCGCAATATTCAGAACGGTGTATCCTTTATTCAGACAACTGAAGGGTATCTTCAGGAAACTCAGGATATTCTGCACCGTTTACGGGAGCTGTCCGTACAATCCGCCAACGGTATCTATACCGATGAGGATCGTATGCAGATCCAGGTGGAGGTTTCCCAGTTGGTTGATGAAGTAAACCGTATCGCGAGCCATGCTCAATTTAACGGTATGAATCTTCTGACCGGCGCCTTTGCCCAGAATTCAGCAACCAACCGGATTATGCAGCTCCAGGTCGGGGCCAATATGGATCAGAATGAAACGATCTTTATCGGCACCATGACCGCCGCAGCTCTTGGTTTGCAAAATTCCCAGGGGGAAGGCGGTATCATCAGTATCGCAAGCCCCGAGGAAGCCAATCAGTCTATTGGTTCGATTGATTCTGCCTTAAAGCAGATCTCCAAACAGCGGGCCGATCTGGGTGCGTATCAGAACCGGTTTGAAATGGCCGCTCAGGGTGTTGCCATTGCAGCAGAAAATCTTCAAGCTTCCGAATCTCGAATCCGGGATACGGACATGGCTTCAGAGGTGGTCAACTATACCAGGGATCAGATTCTGTCCCAGGCGGGGACCGCTATGTTAGCTCAGGCCAATACCCGGACCCAGTCGGTATTACAGCTTCTTGGTTAGGCCGAACCTGATTGCCATGTGAGCGTAGCAAGAGACCTCTGGACGTCGTCTTTTGAAACGCAGGACGGGGAAGTTCGCGCCCTTCCTCGTCCTTTTTTTTGAAAACAGTTTCCGTATATGTCCTGCGGAAATGGGTTTATTTTTATACAGAAAAAGCCCTGCGGGGTTTTTTCCGGGATGGTTTAGAGGTTAACAGAGGACCATCCATATTAGGGGGTACCTATGGGTATGCCAATAACCGCCGCCGGAGCAGGAATAAGCTTTGTCCGGCAGCATGAGATCTTCGGGGAACAGGGGTCCCCGCGACCGGCGCCGATCCGTGCGCCGGAGGCAAATGCGGCCGCCATAGAACAGTTTGCCGCATCCCTGCCGGGAAAAACCGGGACGGCGCCGGATGTTAATTCTGCCGTTGCCGACTTTGAACGGCTCAGCCTTGCTTTTAACAGAAAACTACAGTTTGTGGTGGATCATAAATCGAATGAAGTTACCGTCAAGGTAATTGATCCCGAGACCGATAAAGTGATCAAGGTGCTTCCGCCTGAAGAATTACAGCGGCTTCACCGTAAGGTCAAGGAGGCCATTGGTTTTTTGTTTGACGAACAGGTTTAAAATCCGGGGTACGCGGGATTTCGGAATCCTGATACAAGGGTATTGTAAGGAAAGAGTAAACGAAGTATGTCCGATATCTATGTACCGGGAGTAAAAAGCCGGTTTAGCACCGAAAAACTCGTTGAAGATCTCATGCGGGTTGAACGTTTACCCAAAGACCGGGCCGAAAAGAACATAGAAACCTATCGAAACGAAAAGACCCACTGGCAGGACCTGGGACGGCGTATCAATTCCCTCCGGGACAGCGCCCGGCAGCTTTTCTCTTTTCAAAACCCCTTTAGTGACAGAATTGTGGTCTCCCGGGACGATTCGGTGATAAGCGGAACCGCCACCAGAGAGGCCCTTGAGCAGGAACGGAATTTCACGGTAAAGCAGATAGCCCGGGCGGATCGTTTTCTTTCGGTTCCTCTGGAGGACTCCTTCAAGGTTGATGAGGGAACCTATACCTATGCAGTGGGCCGGGATGAGATCTCCTTTACCTTTCGCGGGGGGAGTATCCGGGATTTTGTTGACACTTTGAACAGGCGGGGACGGGACAAGATCCATGCCGATATCATTGCCGTTCAAAGGGGGGCAAAATCCCTGCTTATCGAATCCCTGGTAAGCGGTGCGGAAAGCCGTCTTAGCTTTTCCGGGGATGCAGAAAAACTGGCCATCAGGACCGGTATGGCGGAACGAATAGCCGATTCCTACAGGGAGGTGTCCCTGCTTGCCGGCATGGTTACGGAATCGGGACAGACCGATGAAACCGGCCTTGTTTCCGTGGCGGACAATACCCTTACCGTGGCGGCGGGGGGCGGCGCAACGATCCCCTTGAACCCACCGGTTCAGCCGGAGCCTTCCCTGGTCATCAGCTTTGAAATTACCACCAATGTGCGGCCCTGGGAGCCCCCCCCGGCGCCCCAACAGCCTCCCGGTCCGGCCATCCCCGGCGCAGGTTCCGTCACCTACGGGGGTATTACCCTGGAAAACGATCCCTCCTCCACCCCCATACCGCCCTGGACCCCCCCTCCCCTGCCCAAACAGGTGGATGATCTTAGGGTGCTTTCCCTTGGTTTGGCCGACGGTACCGCAAGCAGGCTTCCTGCAATAGAGGATTCCCGTACATTCAAACGCTATCAATATCCCCTTTCCGATTTTTCCGGGGGCAAGGCCGTAGTTTCCGTTGACTTCCTGAACCGGAACACCAACCGGGATGTTTCCATTAGAAACATCCGTATCTTTGATCCTGACGCCCCCTCGGGCTTAAAACCCCGGAATCCGGTTTCCATTGCCCAGGATGCGGTAATCTTCATGGATGGCATTGAAATACAGCGGCCTTCCAACCGCATTGACGACCTTATCCCCGGGGTTACCCTGACCGTAAAAACCCCATCTGACCGGCCGGTAACGCTGGGGGTTGAGCCTGACCGGGAAGGGATCAAAGAGGGGATCTTCTCCCTGGTGGGTAACTACAACCGCCTCATGGCGGAGGTCAACGTCCTTACCCGCACGGACGAACGGGTCATTGAGGAGCTTTCCTACCTGTCTCCGGATGAGCAGAAGGAACTGCGGGATAAATTGGGAAAATTCGCCGGGGATTCCACCCTGAATCAGTTTAAGAATACCCTGCAGCAGGCCGTTTCGAGCCCCTACCCTACCCTGATGGACCAGGATCTGAGTCTGCTGACCCAGATAGGTATCGGCACGGATGTCCGTAAGGCCGGAGCCACCGCAGGTTACGATGCTTCCCGGCTGCGGGGGTATCTGGAAATAGATGAAAGGGTCCTGGATATTGCATTGCAGGACAACATGGCGGCGGTGCAGCAGTTCTTTGGAAACGATACCGATGGGGATCTCATCATCGATTCCGGTGTAGCCTATGCCATCGACCGCCTGGCTAAACCCTATGTGGAAACCGGCGGGCTTATCTCCCTGAAAACCGGTACCATCGACTCCCGGATAGATCAGACGGAACGGCGGATCGATACTATGGATCGGCAGCTTTCCGCCAAGGAGGTCACCCTGAAGAATCAGTACGCCCAAATGGAAGAGGCCTACAACCGGATGGAACAGATGTCCACATCCCTGGAACAGTTCAGCCAGCAGTCAAACAACAACCGCTAGGGGAGTTTAATCCCCGGGATAGTAATATGGATATACGGATCAACGGAAACATGGCGGACATCACCATTGAATCAGAAGAAACCATCGGAGAACTGCTTTCCGGTATAGAAACATGGCTTGCCGGAGCCGGGTTCCGCCTCAGCGGCTTGGAAGTTGACGGGGAATCTGTAGACATTGGGACGGTTCCCGCGGTTTTCAGCAGGAATTTACAGGGAATCCGGCGTATTGATGTCAAGGCCAGCAGTAAGCCGGAGTTGCTGCTTGAGGCCCTGTACTACGCCCGGGAGTATCTCAAGGCTTTTAGTGAGGCTCCCCGGGAGGAAGGACGGCGTATAGCGGATAACTGGGATAACAGTGCAGCGGCCCGTTTTCTGTCCGCCGAATTGCCCCTGGTAAGCCGGGAGTTGGCCGGATTCTTCCGGGGGGAAGGGGCGGGGTTTCAGCAGCTTTACGCCCTGATTGAAGAGCGGATTCGGGAGCTTATGGATCCCCGGGCTGAATTGGCGGGCATGGAAAAACAGGTGGCGGCAATAGCCCATCGCCTGGAGGATCTGCCTCTGGACATCCAGACCGGCAAAGATGGCCGGGCTGCTGAAACAATAACCCTGTTTTCCAATATCACGGAAAAATTGTTCCGTCTTTTCTATCAGATCCGGTTCCGGACGCCTTACGGCGAGGCCGATTTTCCTCCCCTTGATGATTTTTCGGAGGACTTCAACCTTACCCTGAAGGAACTGCTGGCAGCCTACGAAGCAAAGGATGTGGTGCTTATCGGCGACCTGGCCGAATACGAACTTGCACCCCGGCTGCAGAGTATCTATTCGTCCATGAATGTACCGGAAGTCACTCCGCTTCGTAAATAGGACCTACACAAGGAGGATCGCAAAAATGGCAGCATTACCCCTATATTTATTGCAGTATACCGGTGTTCAATGGATTAAAGAAGATAATCCCATAACGGGCATCGTGTTTCTGATAGGGATTGGAGTAATAGCGCTGTTTTTTGTTATTCTTAACATTATAAAAAACGGCATCGGCAGTACGGGAGCAAAGAGATCTTCTGGAGCGCCCCGTCTGTTCAGTGGTATGGCGTTGCATAAAGTGGCATATTCCTACGGTCTTAACCGGGATCAGACAAAAATGCTGGAACATATCTTTAGAAACGAAGGGGTTTCGGAACCGGGACAGGTCATAGGCAATTCTCTAGCCCTGGACAAACATTTTAAGCGGGCTTACAAACGGATTGAACGGTTCTCCAATACCGAAGAGGAAGCCCAGCAGCAGCTTTTGCTCCTCTTTTCCCTGCGGAATTCCCTGGAATCGGGGGCGGGTAACGCCGGCACTGCCAGTTCCACCCCCCAGATAAGCGCCAACATGGCGGCGGTACTCAACGCCGGTGAGAACAGCTACCATGTCAAGGTTGTCTCCGTAAAGGGGGCTCAGATTTTTACCGAATACCCCAAAAATACCCTGGGAAACGCCGTCCGGATGCCCCGGGGGACAAAGGTTACCCTGTCCTTTTTTACAAAATCCAACAAGGGTTTTGCCTATGACAGCCAGGTGTTGGGAGACGCCGATTCCGGTCAGGGAAAAACCCTACAGTTGGTCCATACCGGACGCCCCAAAAGCCTGGTTCAGCGGCGTTTCAAACGGCGGCAGGTGGGGATAAACTGTTCATTTCGTCTGGTAAATCTGGAAGAATCCGGTTCGGGCAGAAAAAAAACCGTCAAAATGATTGTGGATCGGAGCAGGTACAACGGGACTGTACTGGACATATCCCTGGGAGGTTGCGCTATCCGGACCAGTGCGGGGATAAAGGCCGGTACCAGATTGAAAATTGAATTTCAATACGCCTCCTCCCCCCTGGTCGCCGTTTTGGGACAGATCCTGCGCTTAAACCGCAGCGGGACCATGAATACCATCATGCACATCAAATTTCTCAGGGTTCCCGGCAGGGCTATGAATGTAATCAACGCCATTGTTTTTGATTATTTTGAGGATTGACCTCCTATCAAAAAGACATATAATAAAAATTGATGAAAATTCTTCAAATAAAAAATATTGAGAGAAAGGATGTTCCGATATATTATCGCAGACTGTTTACGGGTGTTGTGGTATTGGAGCTCATGAATAAACAGGTTGAAGGGAATATAGATTTTTCAATAGAAACAAAACCGACTGGTCATAAGGATATTTCGGTTACTTTTATCAATTCTTTTGACTATCCTTTGGTGCCGCTTATCAAGGAAATAAAAAAATATGTCATCGACCTTGACAACGGAGGTTCTCTCCCTGGCTGATATAACGGTCTTTTCTTCTTCGCCGGAAGAAACAGCCGCCTGGGGGGAGCGGATCGGCCGGCTTCTCTCCCGGGGGAGCGTTGTCGCCCTGCAGGGGGGGCTTGGTGCGGGAAAAACCTGTTTTGCCAAGGGTATAGCCCGGAGTCTCGGGGTCGGTGAAGAGGTTACCAGCCCTACCTATACGATCATCAGCGAATACGAGGGGGTTCTACCCCTCTACCATATAGATGCCTACCGTTTGTCCGGGGACGAAGAATTCCAGGCCCTGGGAGCGGAAGACCTGCTCTGCGGCGGCGGAGTGTCGGTGATTGAATGGAGCGAACGGATCCCCCGGTCACTTCCCCCGGACGCCGTGGTTGTTGAACTGGAAATCGCCGGGGGGGAGACACGGAGGATCCATATTACCGCCCCCTCCCTTTCTCTGGGGGCCGAAGTTTCATGAACATTCTGGCCATCGATACGGCAACGCCGGTACTGTCCGTGGCGGTTTCCGCAGGAAAAAACGGGGTCCGGTACTTTGAAACAGCTGCGGGGAACCGGCATTCGGAATTTCTCCCGGAGATTATCGACTATGTGGTTAAAAACGCCGGCCTTGGCCCCATGGATATTGAGCTTGCCGCCTGTATGAGGGGTCCCGGATCCTTTACCGGCCTGCGGATCGGCTTTGCCACGGTTAAGGGCATAGCCCTGGCCCTGGGAATCCCCATGGCATCGGCGCCGACTCTGGATTGTATGGCCGCTCCCCTGTCTTTTTGGCCCGGAATCGTCCTTCCCGTCATCGACGCAAAGCAACACCGTTTCTTTACCGCCCTCTACCGGGAAGGGCAACGACTCTCCGATTATCTGGATGCCGGAATGGATGATATTATCCGGCGCCTGGAGGGGGCCGGAGGAACCGGACCAGGGGCGATTCTCCTTACCGGACCTGACGCCCCCCTGCTTTTGTCCGAACTGGGCTCCCGGTTGGGGGAAGGAATCCTCAGGCTGGATCCCGCCCATTCCGGGGGAAAAGCCCGGGAATTATTGGACATTTCCAGCAAATATAGTATATTAGATGGGGGGGAGGCTGTCCGTACAGGGCCGCTGTATCTGCGTAAAAGCGATGCGGAATTGGCCTGTGAATCTGCCCGTTTGGGAACCGGGAAGGGTTCTTGATTCCCTATGGGGTCCATGCCAAAAAAACCCATAGAATGACGATGCTCCGCCTTTGGGGGGATAGTCCTTATTAAAGATAATAATTAGTTGGTATTGTATGAGTGATTTACGAAAAGTTTCTGAAGATTTTGATGATGAGATTCTGGAAGAGCTTGAAGATCTGGAAGATCTGGAAGAAGAGGGGGTTGATCTTGCAGATGACATTCCGGATATTGATCCCCTTCTTTTCAAGTCTGCTTTTAGTCCTTTTATAAACAGTATATTTCCCGTATTGTTTATTGATAATAAATTACGTATCCTTGCAGCGAATAAGTCCTGTGAAAATCTTTTTACCGGTTTTTTTAATCTGGCGGGCAACTATTTTATCGATGTATTTGGCCGTTCCTTTGAAATGGATGATATCCGGGCGATTCGGGATACCCTGGTAAACGGAAAAAACGGTTACTCGTGGAAAGGAATTGCCCGGATCAAATCCAGGACCATGGTGACCGTTCAGACCCGGGTATACCTCTTTCCCGCAGACATGAACAGCAAAAACCCCACCGTGTTTGTGGTCATGTTTGATGATGTTACGGAAGAGAACAAGAACCTCCTCCGAAGCGTCTTTATGAGTCTCCTGGAAGCCTCCAAGTTGAAGGATAATGATACGGGGAAACATATCGTCCGGGTAAATTACTACTCCCGGCGGCTTTCAGAGGAACTCTACCGCCGTTCCGCTTATGACCGTATCGACATGGATTTTATTGACAACATCGGCTTTCTGGCCTCCATGCACGATGTGGGAAAGATTGGCACCCCCGACGATATTCTGAACAAGGAAGGGCCCCTCTCCGACTGGGAGTGGACGGTGATGCAGGAGCATACCAAAAACGGCGCCTTTATCCTTTCCACCTATCCTAATCCCATGGCCAAGGAAATTGCCCTGAGTCATCATGAAAAGTGGAACGGTTCGGGCTATCCCTTCCAACTGGAGGGGGAAATGATCCCCCTCTCCGCCCGAATCGTGTCAATAGCCGATGTATACGATGCACTCAGGATGGCGCGGAGCTATAAACCGGCCTTAAGCCACGTTGTTACGGTGGAGAAGATGCGGACAGGAAAGGGAACGGAATTTGACCCTGCCCTGCTGAACGTGTTTTTAGCAATTAGTGATGACTTTGGTGAAATTTACGAGATGAATAAGGACAGCTAAGACGCACACAACATGACCGATCCCTACAGGGCTTCGCGGCTGCCGCCCAGGTCAAGATCGGGAAACACCGCCCGGGATTCTGCCGCAGCCTTATTTTCCGTTCTGATGGCGTCAAATACCTCCTGCCGGAAAACCTTAACGGACTTGGGAGCGTTAACTCCAATCCTCACCTGGTCGCCCCGGATCTCGATGATCGAGATGGCAATATCGTCCCCAATCATTATCTTTTCGTTTATTTTTCTGGATAAAATCAGCATGGAGCCTTCCTTGCAGCGGCCATTTCTTCCATAATATCATGTTTGGTCCTCCAGCGGGGATCCGTAAGAACCGCCTGTTTGCCGGTTTTGAGTTCCCGGTTGATAACCAGCGGCCCCTGGAGGTTTGCGGTCATGGGATCGCCATTGGCCGGAATGGTCACAATGGAAAAGATAAGCGCCTTTTCCGGAGTGGAAATGTCGATCTCCCGCAGTTCTTCGTCACTGATATCAACTTCGTAGTCGGGACGGAAGAGGAAGGGATTGACAAGGATAAAGGCCACCTGCTCCACGTCTATTGATTGAAGCCAGTAAAAGGGCTGCCGCTCCGCATCCAAAAGGACATAGTCCCTGAGGGATTCAAACCCGAAAAGCCCCGAGGGGAACCGTATTTTTTGACCTTCATCCACATCAATTGTTCCGTATGCTTTAGTCGCTATCTTCACCTTGTTCCTCTCCTCATACTCTGCGAAATAATCAACTCTTTTTCAATAGGCGCCTAACGTAGAAAATCCAGTAAGGTCGGAGGAATCACCTTGGCGGCGGTCTGGAGGGCCGCCTTGTGGGCAAATTCCATCATTCCCAGCTCGGTGGCGGCGGTAGTGATGTCCAGGGACGCTTCCCGTGCCAGGGCGGCAGTAACGTTGGGTATCTCTTCGTTGAGCCTCTGCCAGGTCATCTCCACCCGTTCCTCCCGGCTGCCTATGGCGGCTAACCTGCTCTGCATGTTCGACAGGGCCATATCCATGCCCCCTATCCCCTGACTGCCCACAAATTCACTGTCCCCCCGAAAGAGGGCATCCCGGAGACGGATCACCATGTCAAAGGCGGAACCGCCGCTTACCCGGGCGGCAGGATGCCAGTTCGGCGCAGCGGGATCGCTGTTAAAGGCGATGATCCCCAGGTCCTCCAGGACACGGGTTGCAGGTTCAGGGGAATCCCGCCGGTCTTCCAGACGGATAAGGTGGGCGTTGGTCCCTTCCAGGGCCAGACCTTTGGTTTCCGGGTCCACATAGGCCTTAACCGGCGCAGGGGACTCGTTTATTTTCGCTACAATGGCGTGAATGGTATCCCCGGGGTTCACGGTGATCTCCGTACCGTCCACGTAGAATGCCCCCGCAGTCCCGGCCCGGTAATTGGTGGCGTCAACCGTGGAAAAGATCTGCATCTTCTCCGCCCAAAAGACCTCTCCGCCTCCCAGGTCCAGTTCCGTATAGGTCCGGTCCGTGATTTCCGTCCTTCTGGCCGGACCGGCGCCCCGGTATTCTACCCGAACAACCATGGATTCGCCGCCTCCCTGAATAGTACCCTCCACCTGCCGGAAGGGTTCGGTATAGGCCTTATCCCCGGCAAACAACTGTTTACCGTCTGACCCCACGGCGTTGGAAATGGCAACCAGTTCCTTGAGGAGTTCATTCACCTCTACCGCCATGTACCTGAGGTCCTCCGGGGCATAGGTGCCGGTGGCCCCCCGGACCGAAAGTTCCCGGATCCGTTGCAGCACATCGTTAGCCTGCCTGAGGTAGGCGTCAACCTCGTTATAGTGATCCCTGGCGTAGAGGGTGTTTTTTTCAAACCGCTCAAGCCGGGCCAGGTACGATTCGTAACGGACCGCATGGGAGGCCGCCAGGGGATCGTCCCGGAGTTCCTTTATCCGGGTCTGTCCGGCGATTTTGGACTGAATATTCGCCAGCCCCTCTTCCTGACGCCGCAGATAGTACTGCATGTCGTTATTCGGCATATCGGTGGAAACCCGTCTCATACTTTATACCCCCATTCTGTTTATAACCGTATCCAGCAGAGTATTTACCACGGTGATAAACCGGGCGGCGGCGGCATAGCCGTGCTGGTATTTGATCATATTGGATAATTCCTCATCCACATTGACCCCGGAGATCGATTCCCGCATATCCCGCAACTGTTTCATGATGAGGTTCTGGGTTTCCAGCGCCCGGTTGGTCTCTTCTCCCAGCATACCGATACGGCCTGCGGCATCGGCAAAATAGTCGTCAAAGGTACCCAGCCTGCCCACCATAACCGGGGTGTTCCGGATGCCGGCAATGGCCAGGGCAGCCTCCCCGTTTCCCGGATTAGCGGGCCGTCCGTTTTCTCCAAAGCCGGAAACCACGGAACCCGGGTCCCTGAGGATCGCCGGATTTATCTCTATCCACCCGGAAGGATGGGCTGTGGGGGCGGCGGACCAGGTCCCGGCTCCCCCCGCAAGCACGGCCACCGCATCGGGACCACCCCAATCGTAGGCGCCTCCGGGCCCGGAGGCGTTTAAAACCCCGGCGTAGCCCGCAAGGAACCGTCCTGAATCTTCGATATGACGGATAACAAAGTCAGGATTTTGTTCCGGGGTTTCCGTGTACGCGGCAGGGACCCCCTTCAGGGAGAGTTGCCCCTCCCGGTTAAGCCGGGCTACTACCTCCGCCCCGGAATTGTTTATCCGGTTGATGATATCATCCACCAGATCCGTAGCATAATAGGGAACTTCCACGTTTCCGGCGGATCCCGGCAGGGTGATCACCCCCTCCAGCCCCACCTGGGCCCGGCCTTCCAGCCGGTTGGTTCCATTGATCCGGAAGATATAACTGGAATCGTATTCCCCGTCCCCGTTCCGGTCGTAATTTCCGTTGATGTTGGTCACAAAGGGCTGTTCAGTAAAAAAATCCATGCCCGTGGTTCCGTTGAGGCCGTAACCGGAGCGGTGGATCTCGTTTACCAAATCGATAAAATTCATGGTCAGGGAATCCAGATTCTGCATCTCCTCCCGAATGGTGTGATCCCGGAGATCCAGGAGGGCAGCGAGGCTGCCGTCCCGGAAACGGGCCTCGTCACCGGTTTCCTCCCAGATTATCCGGGAGTATCCCTCGGTATCAATTCCCTGTTCAAGACTAAACTGCCGTCCGATGTTCCCCTGTACCAGGATGAACCCTGCGGTGTGGATCATGTACTCGTCGGGGTCCCGGTTATCCACGGTGATATCGATTATCGAGGAGAGTTTATCCGTCAGAAGATCCCGTCTGTCCAGGAGGTCGTTGGGGTTATCCCCCTGGGCTTTTATCCGCTGGATATCCCGGTTGAGTCCCGAAATCTGCCGGGAAAGTTCATTTATCCGGCCCACGGTGAGACGGACATCCTCTTCCGCCATGTCCCCCAGCCCCTTAAGATCCTTAAACCGTTCATGGATACCGTCTATCAGGGTCTTTCCCCGTTCGATAACCGCCGTCCTGGGAGCGGTATCGGCGGGAAACACCGACAACTCCTGCCACGCGTTCCAGAAGGCGTCCATCTTCCCCCGGACGGAATTCTTCCCCACCTCCAGATAGGCCTGCTCCATCATGCGGATATAGGGGTCCCGGGTAGTCCAGTACCCCTCCCCGCCTGCCTGGGCAATAATCCGCCGGTCCAGGAGCTGATCCCGGATCCGCGCTATCCTTTCGATGATCGTGCCCTGGCCAATCTGACCGGGGGTTTCCTCCCGGTTGAGCCCGGGAAAGTAAATCGGTTCAAAGGTGGACATTTCTACCCGCTGCCGGGAATACCCTTCGGTAGAGGCGTTTGACAGGTTATGCCCCGTTATATTCAGCGCCTGCTGATGGGCAATTACCCCCCGCTTTCCAATCTCAATACCCTGAAAGGTCGATGTCATTGCTCCTCCTCAAAGGTCCCTTTCGCCCTTAAAAACGCTTGTTCAGCACCAGACTCCGCATATCCGCCTCTACCCTGGTACCCCGCCGGGAGTAGAGCCGCCCCTTTCGTTCAGGAAAGATAGCCTCAAGAAAACCGGCAACCATAATCCGCGCTTCGTTAAGATAGGCCACGAGGGTGTCATTCTCCAGTTTGATTCGGATGATGTCCAGCTTAAGCGCCCGGTAGACGCGGGTAAGCTCCTCCCGCTCCACCCCGGGCAACCGGGCCGCCAGGACGTAGAATCCCCCTTGACCATCCTCCTGTTCAAAAACGGCAGCCCGTTTTGCGTCCAGTTCCTCAAATTCACCGCCAATCCGTGTAAGGGTTTCCATAGCCTTTTCAAAATCCGTCCACTCCCGGTTTAACACCGCCTTTTTTACCCGAATCTGTACTTCCAAAACGGTTGCAGCCAGTTCCCGTTCCCTGTACAGAATTTCCCGGTATTTTTCATAATTCCCTGTCTTTGATCTTCCGGATACGGACTTCTCCCCGCTTTTCATACCATACCTCTGGTTGATTATCGGCGGAAAAAAATACCTGATTAAGGGCTATTTTCCCCTGCTAAAGGGCCTGATATCCTATTGACAGAAGATCCCGGTTTAAACATAATGAAAAATACCCTGCATGGTGGATGTAGCTCAGCGGTAGAGTTCCAGATTGTGGATCTGGCCGTCGCGGGTTCGAACCCCGTCATCCACCCGATGTTCCTGATGATAAAACCGGCGGGATGCAATGGTTTAGTCCGCCTGTTCAGAGGGAGTATTGATCTGCGCGGAGGTATCCGGCAGTATCCTCTATGTTGTTGCGTTCGTAGCTCACGTGGATAGAGCGACGGACTTCGAATCCGTAGGTAGCAGGTTCGAGTCCTGCCGGACGCAGTGTTGATTTTTTATCCAATTCCCGCCTGATATATTGGGGAGATTCTGTAAAAATAGAGTAATTTTTTTTATCTCATATCTTGACAAAATCTATAGGTAGAATATATTATAAAGACTATCATATTACTAGGAAAAAGGAGTTTTTTATGAAACGAAAATCCTGTATCTTTTTGTTGTTAACGGTTTTTTCAGTCCTTCTTTGGGCAGGAGGAAAAAAAGACGCGGCTCCAACAGAACCGTCAACTTCCCGGCCGGCGGCGCCTGCGCTGTCAGGTAAGAAGGTGATCGTAGCGGATGCCAATTCTACCCACCATCTTAACCTCTACGTGGCCTATGAAAAGGGGCTTTTTGCCAAACAGGGCCTGGATGTGGAGATTCAGCAGACCGGTTCCGGGGTGGCGGCGGTGGTCGGCGGGGAGGCGGACATCGTGTTTAACTGCCCCACCGGGGTCATCACCCCCATCGCCAAGGGCCAGAACATCACCATCATCGGCCAGGTGAAGATACCCTGTACTTCGGTATTGGTAG
>JAITJI010000078.1 GCA_031279015.1 Spirochaetaceae bacterium | reverse complement strand
CGCGGCCAATAAGGTCCTGGACGACGCCGGCTGGGTTAAGGGTTCCGACGGCATCCGGGCCAAGGGCGGGGTAAAGCTTTCCGGCATCCGGGCCGAATGCCCCCAGGGCTGGTCCGACTGGAACGCCTCCCTGGAAGTGGTGGCCCAGGCGGGCAAGCAGATCGGGGTCGATATTCAGACCTACTTCCCCATTGCCACGGTGTGGACCCAGGATCTGCAGAACGCCACCTTTGACATCATCATGAACAGCCCCGGCGGCGTGGGGATCGCCAGTCCCTGGAACCGGGCCTACGCGGCCCTGAGCAGCGCGGATCTCCCCCCGGAGGGGACTCCCAACCCCATCGGGAATAACGGCCGCTGGATCAACAAGGAAGCCACGGATATTATCACCCAGATTGCCACGGAGACCGACGCCGCCAAGCTCAAGGATCTCTGGACCCGGCTCAACATCATCTTCCTCCAGGAAGTACCGGTGGCCGGCCTTATGTACCGCCCCGGCGTGTTCCACACGGTGAACGAGACCGTATGGACCGGCTATCCCAGGATGAACGACGGTTCAGGGGTTCCCCCGACCCTCTGCATAGACGGGTATGGGATCAAGGGCCTTTATAACCTCAGAAACAAGTAGCGCTTTTTTTACAGGCGGTTCCGGCCGGAGCCGCCTTTTTTAAATTTCAATTTCAAGGCAAATCGAGGCGGCAATGAGCGGATATTTGAAGTATCTGGGGAAGAAGTTTGGCTGGTACCTGGTGACGCTTTTTGTGGCGGTCCTGCTTAACTTCCTCCTTCCCCGGCTTATCCCCGGGAATCCCGTAGCGAATCTGGTGGCCAACGCCACCACGGGGATGACCGACGCCCAGGCGATCAAGCGGATCTACGACGCCTACATGGTGGAGTTCGGCCTGGACAAGCCAATCTGGCAACAGTTTTTTATCTATATCGGCAAGCTGTTTCAGGGGGACATGGGGAAGTCCTTTAACCAATACCCCCGGGAAGTTTCGGAGATCATCGCCACCGCCGTACCCTGGACCCTGCGGCTCCAGATTCCCGCCATCATCACCGGCTGGTTCCTGGGCAACGCCCTGGGGGCCCTGGCGGCCTACCGCAAGGGGATTTTCGACCGGGTTTTCTTCCCCTTCTTCCTCTTTATCTCCGCCATTCCCGCCTTCGGCCTGGGGATCGTGCTGGTCCATTTCCTGGCCAACACCCTCCACCTGTTCCCCGGACGGCTGGGCTACGCCTTTGATATGCTTATCAACTGGAAGAACCCCGCCTTCATCCTTTCGATGCTGAACCATTACCGCCTGCCCTTCCTGACAATGGTCCTGGTGGCCATCGGCGGCCAGTCCCTGGGTATGCGGGAAATGTCTATCTACGAACTTAACGCCGACTATGTGAAGTACAGCCGGCTTTTAGGGATAAAAGATTCCCGGATCGTCTGGTACGTGTTCCGTAACGCCATGCTTCCCCAGATAACGGGCCTGGCCCTTTCCCTGGGAACCATGATCGGCGGCAACCTTATCGCGGAGATTGTCTTCAGCTATCCGGGGATCGGGACTACCATGCTCCTGGGGATCAGCTCCCAGGACTTCCCCCTTATATCGGGCTGCACCCTGATCGTCACCGTCACGGTCCTGGCGGCCAATTTTCTGGTCGATATTGTCTGCGGGATCATCGATCCCCGGATCCGGCTTACCCAGCAGGAGGAGGGTTAAATGGGACACCTGTTCAGCACCGCCTTTAAGTCGGGCAAATTCCGTTTTGGTTTTATCGTACTCTCCCTGATCCTGGCGCTGGTGGTCTTTTTCCCCATCTTTAACCATACCGATCCCCTGTCCATGGAGGGGGGGCTTTTTGAGGAGCCCAACCTGCTGGAATTTATGGGCGGGAAGCAGAAGGAAGTACAGGGCATGAGCGCGGAGGAACAGGCGGTGGCCGACGACATTTTGGCCCAGTTCGGCCTTACCGCGGTCCAGAAGGAGACCCCCAGGGTCCTCCATGTCCTGGGGACCGATAACTTTGGCCGGGACACCCTGGCGGAACTGGTGGCCGCCACCAGGACCAGTCTTCTTATCGGCCTTATCGCCGGGACCATCGCCACGATCATCGGCCTTACCATCGGCCTGGTGGCCGGTTATTCGGGGGGCATGACGGACAACTTTCTTTCCACGGTGACCAACATTTTTATTGTTATCCCCTCCTTTGTGATCCTGGTCCTGGTATCGGTCAGCATCAGTTCCCGGAATTTTCTCACCACCGCCATTGTCATCGGCATCACCGCCTGGCCCTGGACCGCCCGTTCCGTCCGGGCCCAGACCACAAGCCTCCGCAACCGGGACCATGTAAACCTCTCCAAGCTGTCCGGCCATTCCATGCCCCGGATCATCCTCCGGGATGTTCTGCCCTACCTTGGTTCATATGTGATGATGGCCTTTATCCTCCAGGTGGCCTCGGGGATCCTCTCGGAGGCGAGCCTTTCCATGCTGGGCCTGGGGCCCCAGAATGTGGCCAGCCTGGGGCTGATGATGCACTGGGCTATGGATTTTAGCGCCCTGCCGGTGGGGGCCTGGTGGGCCTTCCTTCCGGTGGTGCTGATGATAGCCCTTATCAGCTTCTCCCTTAATCTGATCAACTCCGGGCTGGATCAGATCTTCAATCCCCAGATAAGGAGTTAGCGTCATGGCCGTCATGCTGGAAGTAAAGAATCTGACTACCTACTACAAGACCCGGATGAACGAGCGGATCTGTTCCGTGGATAATGTGTCCTTCTCCCTGGAAGACGGGAAATCCCTGGGAATCGCCGGGGAGTCCGGCTGCGGGAAATCCACCCTGGCCATGAGCGTTATGGGTTACTATTTTCCGCCCTTGTATTACGAAGGCGGCAACATCGTTATTGACGGTAAGGATATTACCGCCCTGAACCCCGATACCATCCGCCAGACCGTGCTGGGGACCGAGATTGCCTACATTCCCCAGGCGGCGATGAACGCCCTGAACCCGACCCGGAAGATCATGCGTTTTATCGAGGATGTCCTTAGGGCCCACAACTCCCGCCTGTCCGGGAAGGAGATGCGGGACCTGGCGGAGGAACGTTTTAATATTCTTAACCTGCCTTCCAAGGTGCTGGACCAGTACGCGGTGGAGCTGTCCGGGGGCATGAAGCAGCGGACGGTCATCGCCATATCGACGATCCTGAGCCCCAAGGTGCTGATAGCCGACGAGCCCTCGTCGGCGCTGGACGTATCCTCCCAAAAGATCGTGATAAAACTGCTCCACGATCTGATGGAGAGGGGTTTTGTGCGGTCCATGTTGTTTATCACCCATGAACTCCCCCTGTTGTTCAACGTGACCGACGATATCATGGTGATGTACGCGGGGGAGATCGTGGAGCGGGGGAGCGCCCGGGAGATGGTCTTTGATCCCCTGATGCCCTATTCCAAGGGTCTGATGAACTCGATCATCGTGCCGGAGGAGGGGACAAGGGGCCATGTCCTGCAGGCCATACCGGGGGTGCCGCCGAATTTGAAGATCCGGCCCGAGGGCTGCCGTTTTTCCGAGCGTTGCCAGTATTTGGACATCTGCGGCATGAAAGACCGCAAGGGGGCGCTGGAAAACCAGGCGGCGGGGCCGGGGAGGCTTTACCGCTGCCGGCTGGATGAGGAACGGCTGCGGAAACTGTACAGGGAGCAGGAGGAGAACGCCAGGAAGTTCCCCCTGATCTCCCATACCTTTGTGGATGAGAAAATAGCCGCGGTGGAAACCATGGGGGAGGAAATCTGATGATCGATACGGCAGGGGACGGCGGAAAAAAACCCGGAGAAGTATTTTTGAGCGCCAGAGGCCTTACCCGGGAGTTCGGGACGGGGAAGAGCAAGACCGTGGCGGTGAATAAGGTGGACTTCGCGGTCCGCCGGGGGGAGATAATTTCCATTGTGGGGGAAAGCGGGAGCGGCAAAACCACCCTGGCAAAAATGGTGCTGGGGCTGCTGAACCCTTCCGCCGGGGAGATCATCTTTGAGGGGAAGATTCGGGACATATCCACCCAAGGCAAGCGGCGGCTCTACTGGCAGAACATCCAGGCCATCTTCCAGGACCCCTTTTCCACCTACAACATCTTCAACAAGGTGGATGAGGTCCTGATGGACTGTATCCGCCTGCAAAGCGGGCGCCTCCGGGGCGGGGGGAATCTGAGCAGGGAAGAAAAGTTCGAAAAGATGAAGAACGCCTGCAAATTTGTCAATCTGAAATTCGAGGAACTGTCCAACAAATACCCCTTTGAACTTTCCGGCGGCCAGATGCAGCGGCTGATGATTGCCCGGATCTTCATGTTGAAGCCCAAACTGCTGATAGCCGACGAGCCCACCTCGATGATAGACGCCTGTTCCCGGGCGACAATCCTGGATATGCTGTTGAAGCTGCGGGACGAGGTGGACATGACGATTGTGTTCATTACCCATGACATCGGGCTGGCGTATTATATTTCCGATACGGTGTATATCATGGAACACGGGCTCATTGTGGAGCAGGGGACGGCGGACCAGGCCATACTGCATCCCAAATCGGACTATACCAAACGGCTTTTGGGGGATGTGCCGAAGATCTACGAACCCTGGGATCTGAACAGCGCCTAGCAGCCCGTTGTACTTGCAGGTTTTTGCGCCTGCAGGGCGCGCCTGAAAGGCGGCGGGAAAGGAGTGGAAAAACAGGTTTTAGCTAAAGGTGAGGACGAAAAACAGTCCGTAGATGCGCTAACAGCTTTGCTGGTTTCCGGCTTTGGAGAATAGCCCGGCCTGAAACATCGGAAAAGAGGGAATTCATTTCCCTTATATCTCGGAGAATTCCACAAGAGCGCAGAACAAGTATCTGGGTAAGGAGGATGAGAAGGAAGAGGAACGTACATCGCACAAGTTTTTCGGCTTTATATTTCCTGAAAAGTATACGATTGGGAGATATACTATTTCAAATTGAGTAAGGATCACTCAAAGAAGAGGCTCCCTGCTCAAAAATTCGAACCGGGGTAATACTGACCCCCGGATTAAAGACGGAGGAAACTATGAACAGTAGACGTGGTTTTGGAATTGAACTACTTCTGGTAACAGTGATTTTACTGGGGGGGATTCTGACCTCTTGTAGCACCACCAATGGCGATGCACAGAGGAAGAAGCAACCCGCGGCGGCGCTGCAGGAATATTCATTCAAACTGATTAACCAGGTATTTCCCGCTGGTCAGGACACTACCCATATTGTTATTGATCTGGGGACTGATATCTTTAATACCAGTAGTACCGCATCGGTGGACACCTTCTCGGTATCCACCACCAATGTACTGCCCCGGACCATCACCGGCGGCTCGGACATAGTCTATGACGGTCCTCGCAAGATAACAGGGATCCGGGTGAGCCGGTCCGGCGAATGGGACGAAACCCTTAACACTTGGCCCGCCGCATTAACTGATCAGGAAGTGGCGGCTGGCAGTCTAGGCCGGTATATCTGGCTGGAACTTGAATATGGTCAGATTCCCCCCGGCGCGAATCCGGTTCCCGGCGCAGGAACCCTCGCTTATGTGGAACTTACCGGAACCCCTCCAATGGACGGACCCACCGCCTGGAACTATCTGCTGGATCTGCAGTACAAGGTAAAACAAGAACGGCAGTTACTCCTGCCCAATGGTAAGATGCTTACCGGTATATATAAAAAGAGTACGGAACGGGGTGATAATGAAGTGGTAGCCGGGGAGATCAACCCCCTGGTGAACAAATTTGAGGCTGGCAGGTATACGGGTACCGATCCAGGTAACTATCTTGAATATCAGTTGTACAGACCCTCCGGGGCGGCGCCCAATGGCGGATTCCCCCTGGTAGTGTGGCTCCACGGCTCCGGCGAAAGGAGGACCCCGTTTGGAGTACAGAACCAGAACCATCTTCGGGCCAACGAGGAAGGGGTTGCCTGGGTTAAACCGGAAAATCTGCGCGACTTCGGGCCCTACTGGGTGCTGGTACCCCAGTCTGTCACGGATGGATGGACCGACGAAGCCCTGATTAATGTCAAAGCCGTAATCGACAGCCTGACGGCCGCGAAAAACAATATCAATCTCAACAGGATATATGTATTGGGCGATTCCATGGGCGGCAGGGGGATGTGGGACATCATCACCGCGAATCCTAACTTGTTTGCGGCGGCGGTGGGCGCTCCTGCGGCGACGGATATCTCCGATGTCCAGGTGGAACTCTTAAAGAATGTTCCCATCTGGCTGCTTAATATTGACACCGATAGCCAAGAGGGATCCTTAGCCTCTTACAACAAGATGAAGGCCGCCGGAGGAAACATCCGCTGGACCCATTATAACGCGGTAACCGATTTGCCGCTAAACAACTACAGCCAGCCTCACTGGGTATGGATCCCCACTCTACAGAATGTTCCTAAAGTCGGGGATGCTTTTTATAAAGCGCCTCCTGCGGGAATTACGGACACTGTGGGCCATTCCCTCTGGCAGTGGTTATTCGCTCAACGTAAGACGAATCCCTAAGGAAGCACTGATTTATTCAATTGGCTGGGATAAGTCTCGCTGGTAAATGTTGAATGGGGCCATGCCGGCCCCCAATTAAACGCAGGAGAAAATTATGAATTCTGTGGGACGTGGTTTTATGATCGCCCTGCCTCTGGCGGCGGCAATTTTCGCGGGAGGCGGGGTGGGGTTCCTAAGCTCTTGTAGTACGCTTAATCCTGACACTAAGCCTCAA
>JAITJI010000109.1 GCA_031279015.1 Spirochaetaceae bacterium | reverse complement strand
GTCAGCGGCATGATCATCGGTATATTTACCATGGGGCTTATCAACTACGGGATGAGCTTCCTCGCCATCGATTCCTACTACCAGTACCTGGTCAAGGGCGCCATCATTATTGTCGCGGTCTTCTTTGACATGAAAAAATACGCCAAAAGAGCGTAGTTTTTAAGGCGCAAGGCAGTTATGGGTAATGCCGTTAACCTGAAAGAATAATGTAAAATCGCCGGCAGCAACAAAACTGTTGCATGGAGAAATAGCAGTTCCGGTGGCCGATGCCGGAGGCGGCGTTTTACCGGGGGATGAGATCCTCCGTATCAAAAAACGCGCCGGGAAACAAAACCTGGTTCCGGCCTGGACGGAGCGGGGGATGTCCGGGGATACCCGGGGCTGCCCTTTTGCGTCCCGCTGCGGTCTCTGTACGGATGGCGCCATTCCAAAACGCCCTCCCTCCTTGAGGCGGAAAAGGATCATCCTGCGGCCTGCCGGGTATAGGGCATTGATTCCCCTGCGGGGCTTGTTGTCTTTGGCTATTAATTATGATATACCTTGTATGATTTAAAGCAGTTGCAGAGGAGAAACATGAAAAAATTGATCCTGTTGATGTGCAGTCTTGCCCTGTTGGCAGGCATGGTTTTTGCCACCGGCCAGGACAGGAAGGCTGCGATGAACGAAAAGGCAAGCAATATCAGCCGGACCGGGTCTTGGGTACTGCCGATGCAAAACGTGCAGCCCGTCCCTTAGCGCCGGAGTCTGCAACGCTGCCCTATGGTAGTCATAATCCGCAATATTAAGGCATACCTTGAGCGGGGTTCCTTCGCCCGGGCGGTAGTGATCGATGGGGAACGGATTCTGGCTGCGGGGACCGAAGCGGAGATTAAGGCTTTGGTTTCTCCGGGGCCGGGGGTATTGGTAATCGATGGGCGGGGAGGTTTACTGCTCCCCGCTTTTCATGATTCCCACCTCCACCTCTGGCACTTCGGTTGTACCATCCATGAGATGGATGTCCATGGGGTCAATTCCATTGATGATCTGGTGGATAAGGGGAAAAAAGCCCTGGAGCGTATTGCCCCGGCGCCGGGGACGGTGGTCCACGGTACGGGGTGGAATCAGGAGGAATTCTCCGGCGGAGGGGAGAAACGGTACCCCAACCGGTTTGATCTTGACAGAATCTCTGTTGAACATCCTATTATCCTTGAACGGGTCTGCGGACATACAACGAGCTGTAATACCAGGGCCCTGGAGATGGCCGGCATGTCTGCCGGGGATGCCGGGGAAACGGAACTGGATGGAGACGGGAAACCCCTGGGGATTTTCCATGAGAGAGCCGCCGAAAAACTCAGGCGAATCCTCCCGGCCTTTGATGATGTCCGGGTAAGGGCCCAGTTGGAATACGGCATGAAAAAAGCCCTGTCCCTGGGTCTGGGTTCCGTGGACTGTAACGATGTCTTTAACGATAACTTCGCTCAGATAAGCGGGATCTACCGGGAAATACTGGAGGAAGACAGAATCCGTCTCCGTATTGGATTGCAGTGCTATATCACAAAGGAATCGATCCTTGATATGCTGGTCCGCAGGAATCATGTCACCGGGGCGGAGCTCGGACACCCCCTGCTCCGGTTCGGAGCCTGCAAGCTCTTTGCCGACGGTTCCCTTGGTTCCCGTACCGCCTATTTATCAAGTCCCTACACCGACGATGCTTCTGTCCGGGGATTACGGGCTATGGAAGCGGAGGCCATGGCGGCAGCGGTAAAACGCCTGGATGCCCTGGGTTTTCAGGTGATCATCCATGCCATTGGTGATGCGGCGGCGGATCAGGTGCTCCGTTCCTTTGAGGCCCTTAGTCCTGAGCCTCCCTCCGGCAGGGCCGGGGTTCCCAATCCCCGGCGGCACGGTATGGTTCACTGCGAAGTTATGACCAGGGACCTCCTGGAGCGGATGGCCCGGCGGGACATCCTTGCCCTGGTGCAGCCCGCCTTTCTTACCCACGATACGGCAATCGCCGAAAACCGGCTGGGCCGGGAGCGGGCGCGGCTCTGCCTTCCTCTGGGCACCATGGCCAGGATGGGTATCAGGACCGCCTACGGCACCGATTGTCCCGTTGAATCCCTCAACCCTCTGGAGTGTATTGAAAATGCGGTTCTGCGCCAGGGGCAGAAAGGGGAGGAATTTTTTCCTGAAGAGCGGGTGGATGCGTACACCGCGGTAGACGCCTATACCGCAGGCAGCGCCTATGCGGCCTTTGCTGAGGACCGGCTGGGCCGGATCCGGCCGGGGTATCTTGCGGACCTTACCCTCCTGGACCGGGATATTTTTTCCACGGAACCCCGGGGGATTGGGAAGGCGCAGGTCCTCTTTACCATGGTGGGGGGCAGAATCGCCTATGGGGCCCCGGGGGGATTCGTAGAGGTGTAAAACGGAAAAGATTATCATAGCCGCAGCGGCGCGGAATAACGTAATCGGTCTGGCCGGGGAGATCCCCTGGCACATTGCGGAGGATTTCCGGCGGTTTAAATCCAAAACCCTCAGCCATACGGTAATAATGGGACGGATGACCTGGGAATCGCTGGGGACAAAACCACTGCCCGGCAGAACCAATGTTGTAATCACCGGGAAAAACATATCCGGCGCTGTGTGCTTCAGGTCAATCCCCGAAGCTCTGCGGGGTATCCCTTCCGGAGAAAGGGTATTCTTTATCGGCGGAGAACGAATATTCCGTGAAGCCATTGCCATTGCGGATACAATCGAATTAACCAGAATACATCAGGATTATTCCGGAGACCGGTTCTTCCCGGATATAGACATGCGTATATGGGAAATAGCCGAAGGGAGCCCGGTGCTGGAAAGCGCCGGAATTCTATACAGCTTCATAAGCTACAGGCGAAAAAATATTCAAAGGGCGGGATGACCGGGGATTAACCGGCGGAAAGATACCTCTTCAGTTTCTCCAGCACTTCTTCTATCTCAATAGGCTTGCCCAGGTGGTCGTTCATCCCCGCGGCAAGGCATTTCTCAATATCCTCCCGAAAGACATTGGCGGTCATGGCGATGATGGGGACATTTTTTGCTTCCGGCATATCAAGGGCGCGGATTCTGCGGGTGGCCTCAAAGCCGTCCATTTCGGGCATGTGAATATCCATCAGAACAATCCGGTACTTTGAGGGATTTTCCGCAAATATACGAACCGCTTCAGCGCCGTTTTCCGCGCAGGCAATGGCAAGGCCCGTATTCTCCAGCAGGGTTATTACAATCTCCCGGTTTATCTCAACATCTTCCGCCAGAAGGATGGTCAGGCCGGCAAAAATATTGCTGTTCTTCACTTCGGCGGTAGTTTTTTCTACAGACCGGTTTATATCAAGGTTAAGATACTTGTTGATGCAGTCCACTATCTGGGAGGGGAAGATGGGTTTGGGGATAAACCCGTCCGCTCCGGCGCCGATGGCTTCCCCGGCTAAGTTCTCCCATTCGGCCGCGGAACACATGATTATCACCCATTTCGCCCCGCGGATTTTCCGGATCTTCCTGGTCAGTTCGATACCGTTCATGACGGGCATACGCCAGTCTGTAAAAACAAAATCGAAAAACGGGGTATTGCCGTTATCCTCCAGGGAAGCTTCAGCCAGCTTATACGCCTCAAGCCCGTTTGCCGTGGCCGTACAGCTTATCCCCAGGATCTTCGTAAAATTCGTAAAGTAATCCTGTACATCAGGAGAAGCATCCACCACAAGGATGCGGATTTTTTTCAGGTCCTCCTGAGAACCTGCCCTGAAGTCAAAGATCTGCCCCGGGTCCGTTTTGCCCTGTTGCACCGTAATTTCAAAGATGAAGCAGGAGCCTTTACCGGATTCCGATTCAACCCAGATTTCACCTCCCATCAGCTCCACAATGCTCCTGGAGATGGAGAGCCCCAGCCCGGTACCTCCGTACTTTCGGGCTATGCTGCCGTCGGCCTGTTCAAAAAGGGAGAAGAGCCGGCCCTGCTGTTCCCTGCTGATGCCGATTCCCGTATCGGCAACTTCAATCCGGAGGGTGTCGCAGCCGTCCCGGGAAGCGATTTTTGCTATCGTCAAGGTGATGGTCCCCTCTTCGGGGGTGAATTTTACGGCGTTGGAAAGAAGGTTAGTCAACACCTGGGCAAGCCGCTGTTCATCGGCGATGATGCTTTTTGGAACTTCGGGAGCCATACGGACAACAAAATTCTGCCGCTTCTCATCTATCCGGAAATTCATCACATTGGTTACCCGTTGGAGCATCCGTTCAAAATCAAATTCCAAATAGGACAGCTCAAATTTGCCGGCCTCTATCTTGGACATGTCCAGAATGTCGTTGATCACCCCCAGCAGATGGATTGACGCCTCGTTGATCTTGGAGAGACAGTATTCCATTTTTTCCTGACTGCCGGATGACTGGGCAATGGTGGTCATGCCGATGATGGCGTTCATGGGGGTGCGCATCTCATGGCTCATCCGGGAGAGGAAATTGCTTTTTGCCAGGCTGGACTGTTCCGCCTGCTCTTTGGCGGCGATCAGTTCCCTCTCCAGCTTTCGCTGTTCGGTGATGTCTGAGGCGATTATCCCAAGGCCCTTTTCCTTGTCACCGGTCAGGAAGGCGGTGGTAAAGAGGAGCCGGTCTTCCCCGTTCTGCTGGATCAGGGGGAGTTCGCATACCAGGGTTCCCTCCTTTTGTACCCGGGGGATTAGCTCCCCCCTAATCTTCTCCAGAGTTTCGCCGCTAAAGAAAAAACTTATTCCCTTTTCACTGAGTTCTTCCCGGGAACACCCCGCAATATTCAGAATGGACTGGTTGAGATACTTGAATTTGCCCTCCGGGGAAACGTAGGAAATGTACTGGGGGGAACTGTTTACAATAGAAGACATCCGGAGCAGTTGTTCCTCCGTTTCATTCCGGGTAACCACTCCGCCGATAACGCTGGCAATGAGCTTGATGAGCTGGATATCGCTTTCTTCCCAAACCCGTTTCCGTTGAAATTCTTCCACACTTAAAAGGCCCCACAGGGATCCGTATACGAATATCGGGACATGGATAAAGGAACGTACCCCCAGGGGGCCAAAAATTTCGGCAATTTCCCGCTGTCCGGTTATGTCGTTACAGGCCCAGTAGGAGAATCCCCCCTTGACAAAGGTGTCATAGGAAAAAACCCCGGGGTGAAAAGGGTAAGGTTCTTTAGACTGGGGCGGATTGTTCTGCCGCTCGTTGTCCCAGACGTATTCAAATTCCATCACATCCCGTTCATGGTTTGACCTGACCAAAACCACCCTGCTGACATCCATGAATTCACCGGTCATCCTGAGGGCGTTATTGATGAGGGAGGCCATGTCCTCAACGGAAATAAAACTTTGGGAGATAGCGGACATCAGTTCCTGCTGCTCCAGCCGTTTCTTCAGTTTTCCTTCAGCGGCTTTAAGATCGGTAATATCAACGCTGTACTGCAGATGAGCCCGGACGGCGCTGTTCCATTCGATCAGACAGTTGATATTCTTGTAGTACCGGCCCGTCACAGGACTCAGCTGTTCCCAAATGACGGATTCATTGGGGCGTTCCCGCAGCTTATGAATTGGACAGAACGGACAGATCCCCTCCTGATCGATCTGCAGAACTTCCCAGCAGTACCGGCCTATGATCCGGTCATCAAAGCCGAAGATCTTCTTCATAGTATCGTTGATAAAGAGAATTTCACCCGTATCCGGTACCGATACAAAGAGACAGAGCTCCATGCCGTTGAAGATGCTTCTGAAAACGTTGGTGGATACGGTAGACTGGTTGAGTTTTTCCAGCATATCGTTAATGGAGGCGCAGAGGGCCTGGAGTTCCTGCCCGGCGGTTCTGTGTCTTATGCGGAGCCGGTTGGTGGTGGTAACCTTATGGATATCCTTGCAAAGCTGTTCCAGGGGACCAAGGAGGTAACGGGCGGCCATTAAATAGATCGCAAGCATGAAGACAATAACAAGGCAAACCAGGAACAAAACCATCCGGTTAAGGACATGTACTACCGCTTCCGGACCTGTCGTATTGAGGAGAAATTGGGGCAGGACCAGCCGGAACATCACCATAACAATGACGGTAAAGATGATTGTCCCCAAACTCAGTATAAGCAAAACGGAGAATCTAAGGGAACGGACTTTATCATCCTGACCTATCAAAGGAGTTTTCATACTTAAGTATATTATACTAATTTACTTTCCTAAAGATGTATTTTATAGTATAATTTTTTTTGGAATGACACTGAAGGCAGTTTTCCTGTATACTATTCCCTATAATCTTGGGTTTTTTGCTAAAACGTTGCGGGGAGCGGTTCTGTTTGCCTTTCGGGGAAAGGTTTCTTTTAAGATTCTCACCATGCAGATCCTCTTTACCTTTGTGGAGGCCCTGGGCATCTCTTCCCTCCTGGCCCTGGGGATAGGAGTGGTGGTTAACGTCATTGGAATGCCTTTTTTGGCCGGTTTTTCCCGGGAACAGCTTATTTATCCCCTGCTTATCACCATTATTACCCGGGAACTGGGCCCCCTTCTCACCATGATCATCATCATTGCCCGGTCGGCTACCGCTATAGCTACCGAAGTCGCCGGAATGGTGATCTCCCATGAGGTGGAGGCCTATATCTCCGTGGGCATAGACCCGATTGATCATCTTGCCGTTCCCCGGTTCCTGGGGGTTACCGTTTCCCTGTTCCTGTTGAATGTCTACTTTTCTATTTTCGGCCTGGCGGGTTCCTTCGCCGTGGCCCAGATCTTTAACCCCATGCCGGCGGCCATCTACTTTAATAATCTTCTGGAGGCTTTGACCATTCAGGATATCCTTATTTCCATGACAAAAAGTGTTTTTTTTGGGATGATCGTCTCCACCGTGGCCCTGATAGCGGGATTTTCGGTGGATCGGGCAAGTACGGAGATCCCCGTAGCGGGACTCAGGGCGGTGGGAGGCTCCCTGGGCTGGTGTATTGTGGTAGACGTTCTCTTTTCCGTTCTTTACTATGTGATCATGTAGCATGGACTAGGGGACGGGTAAATGCAATGGCGGAACCGATTGTTGAACTGAAAAACGTTTCCTTTGCTGCCCAGAATCAGTTTGTCATCCGGGATGTTTCCGTCTGTTTTGAGGAGGGAAAGACTATCGCTCTGGCGGGTCCATCGGGGGGTGGCAAGAGTACGCTGCTCAAGTTGTCCGCAGGCATCCTGGTCCCGACAGGGGGGGAGGTCTGTTTCCGGGGAAAAAATATTGCGTCCATGAACCGGGCGCAGAATCTGGCCTTCCGCAGGGATACGGCGGTGGTTTTTCAGGATTCTGCCCTCTGGGCGAATCAGACCCTCTATCAGATCCTGGAACTACCCCTGCAGATCCACTTTCCCTGCATGAGTCCCGCCGAGCGGGAACAGCGTATCCGGGAGCTTGCCGTTCAGGTGGGGTATCGGCGGGATCTGACGGTGCGGCCGGCGAATCTGTCCATGGGGGAACAGAAGCTCATCGCCTTTGCCCGGGCGCTGATCTGCCGGCCCCGGATCCTCTTCCTGGATGAATGGACCGAATCCCTGGATGATGAGGGGGCCAGACGGCTTATCGACATTGTCCGGCAGCTGAAGGGTGTAAATCATACCATCATTTTTGTGAGCCACAATTTACGGATCGTTCAGAGTCTTGCCGATGATGTTCTGGTGATCGTTAATGGCGGGATTTCGATACGGCTGACGGGGGAAGAAATTGCCATGGATGCCGGCATGGTAAGGCTTGAAAAGGAAATAGCCCTATGCGATTCAGAATACGCTTCGTTGATCAACTAGTTGGTATTTTTATCATTATTGCCCTTTTGCTGGTAATTTTTGTCATATTTATGCTCGGGAGCCATCAACGGTGGTTTGCCCGGGATTACCTCTTTAAGGCATACTTTGACAGCGCCCTGGGGCTTAACCCCAACATGGCGGTACAGTACAAGGGTTTTACCATTGGAAGCATAAAGGCGGTGGCCCTTACCGAACAGGATACGGTGGAGGTGACCATAGCCATCTTTGACAGCTACGTTGACCGGGTGCGGGAGGGTTCCCTGGTGGAGCTTGTGGTGAGCCCCATAGGCCTGGGCAATCAGTTCCGTTTTTACTCCGGGCTGGGTTCCCGGCTCCTGGAAGAAGGGGAAACCCTTCCCACGATAAACTCCCCTGAAGGAAAGGCCCTGACCGTCCGGGGGCTTACCAATGTTCCGCTCCATGAGGACAGCGTCAATTTGATCCTCAGCAGGGCAAACACCCTCCTGGACAGCATTAACACCCTGGTGCTCCGGATCCAGGGCGCCGTGGAGGGGGAACGGGAGACAAGCCTGGGGCGAATCATGGGAAACGCGGAAGAGACGGCAGGTTCGGTTTCAATCCTGGCGGATGAGCTCCGGGTTTCCCTGGAGGGGATTCTCCTGGATGTCCAGCCCATTATCGGTAACCTGGAGGCCCTTAGCAATACCCTGGCGGACCCTGAAGGCCTTATTTCCACGGTGCTGGATACCCAGGGGACGGTGTACACCAACCTGGAATCGTCCCTTAAATCGATAACGGCGATCCTGCGGAATCTTGAAAAAATTTCCGGCTTTGTGCCAACCCAGCTTCCCGGGATAGCGGGAACCCTTGAGGAACTGAGGGAAGCCGTGGCCTCCGCCCAGGATGTACTCATCGCCCTGCTGAACAATCCCCTGTTGCGGAAGGGGGTTCCTGAACGGGTCCAAACGCAGACATTTGGGACCGATTCCCGGGATGTTACTTTTTAAGCGGGGGTAAAGGAGGCAAGCCGATTGCGGTACGGTACAAAAGTGAAGTCCCGGCTTTTGCCGGAAAAGGGCCTGTCGCGGAGGATGGGTCTGTCCCGGGGGACGGTCCCCTGGCTTGCGGCAATCCTGTTGCAGGCGGGCCTGGCTGCCGGCTGTTCCACTGCGCCAAAACGGCCGGCGGAGATCCTGCTCCTCCGTAACCAGGCGGAAACCCAGCTTGCCCTGGTCAACCAGGCCGCCGAGCAGGGGAGCTACGGCCTGGCCCTGGAGTATATGCAGGAGGCCCGGAGACTGGCCGTAGCCTCCGATAGTCCGAGTCTGCGGATCCGGACGGAACTGGCCCGGGGGAACATTCTCTTTTTTCTGGGCAGACAGGAAGAGGCGGCAGCGGCTTGGCAGGGAGCCCTGACCGAAGCGGATGAGGGGGGGGAAGAGGAACTGGCGGCCCTCTGCCGGATCTACCAGGCCCGGGCCCGGCTTCTTGCCACCGCCGAGGCGCCGGATGCTATCCGTTCCCGGGTTGCCGGGGAACTGGAGGCTGTCAAGGCCAATCCCCTCTCCGCTGCCCTGGGTTGGACCGTCATCGGTCTGGCAGACAAGGAAGCCCGCCGTTGGACCGATGCGGAAAACGCTCTGAAAAGGGCCCTGGAAATTCATGAAAAGGGCAGATACCTGGAACAGGCGGCCTATGACTGGTATCTTATCGCCTCGGTCCGTTCCATGGCGGGTAATTATGACGCCGCCCTGGAGGCCCTCTTTGAGGCCGTTGCCTTTGATCGCCGTTCGGAAAATTCCTGGGGTCTCGCCAAAGACTGGGCTGCCCTGGGAGAAGTCTACACCAAGGCGGGACAGGCCGATAAAGCCGCCGCCGCTATCCGCCGATCCGGAGAGATCTTTAAATCCCTGGATGTGGATGCGGCGGCGGTAAGGCCGGAAACTAGAAGTAGCGCTTCAGAAGGCCCTTAAAGCCGGCGCAGTGGCGGGCTTCATCCCGGGCCATTTCATGGACCGTATCGTGGATGGCGTCGTAACCCCGCTCTTTGGCCCGTTTGGCCACATCGACCTTACCGGCGCAGGCGCCGTGTTCGGCTTCTATCCGCATTTCCAGGTTCTTTTTGGTACTGTCGGTGATAACCTCTCCCAGCAGTTCCGCAAATTTGGCGGCATGTTCCGCTTCTTCAAAGGCGTAGCGCTTGTAGGCTTCGGCGATCTCAGGATAGCCCTCCCGCTCGGCGACCCGGCTCATGGCAAGGTACATTCCTACCTCGCTGCATTCACCGTTAAAATTCGCCCGGAGATCCGTAATGATGTCCTGCTCCACGCCCTTGGCAACCCCAACCACGTGTTCCGCTGCAAAGGCGGCGCCTTCAACCTGCTCTTTAAATTTAGACGCCGGCGCTTTGCAGGTAGGACAGAACTCGGGAGGCTCCGCTCCAGTGTGCACATACCCACAAACTGAACAAACCCATTTCTTCATAAAAGTACCCTCCATTATGGTAAACTTAAACTAGAAACCGCTCAAAATGATTCTGGCGGATTTCTTTTAACTCTAATGTTTTCTCCGCAAAAGGACAATTTTACGGTTCCCTTAGAAACCCCTTTCCCCAGCGCAGTCCGGACATAAACCGTAATAGACGGTTTTCCGGTAATCGATAACAAAACCCTCGGTGTCTTCCCGGTTGTTTGTACCCACCCGGCTGGCCTCCGGCCCCTCAATCTGTCCGGTTTCCCGGCCTTCTCCGCCGGGGCAGGGGAGATCCGCTACCCTGCCGCAGCGGCAGCATACCACGTGGGGATGGGGGGCCACACAACCGTCGAACCGTTCCTCCCCGTCTACCACCCCCAGAGAAACCACGGCGCCCTCTCCCTGGAACAGGTTGATGTTACGGTACACCGTTCCCAGGGAAAGATCGGGAATTGATGGCTTAAGGACATCGTATACCTGCCGGGCGCTTGGGTGGGCGGTAGTCGATTGGATGACCCGCAGGATTGCATCCCGCTTTCTACTATGCTTTCGTTCGGTATGTATCATAATCATGTTCCAATAATAGTAATAATAACTATTATTATTATAATACAATCCAGAAATTTTATCAAGTTCTTTTTTGAATTTTTTTTGTTTTTTTTATTTTTTTAACGGAGGGCAGGTCTGTCCCGGCGGACCGTTGCCCGCCCCTGAATCGCCGGCGCCTTCATTTGTAATTGCCCTGTTGAATCATATTTTCGCTCTTGTTATTATGTAAAAAGAGTATGTTGAGTAAATTTGTAAACTTAGAACTTATGCAAGCGTAAGATGACCTGTATTTTGTTCTAAATTATAACAGGGAAACAACTGACTATTCGGCCATGTATTCCAGGGCGAATCCTTTTGTATGCCTGGACTCTTGAGAGGTGCTATGCGATCTTTGGGAATAAATATCGGATCTACCAGTCTGAAAATGGTTGTGACAGAAGAGGATCATCCTGTCTGGAGCGCTTTTACCCCCCATGAGGGGGATTTTGGGGCGGCGGTGCGGAAGCTTCTGGCGGAAGGGCGAGTCCGGGAGGGGGTTCCCACCCTGGTGACCGGCAACGAAGGCCGGTTTATGTTTGAGGCCGCCGGGACTCTGGAACCTCTCTGTGTTGAAGCTGCTCTGGAAACCTTGAACCTCAAGGCCGATGCGGTGGTTAGTATGGGGGGGGAGGATCTGGTGGTCTATTCCCTGGACGGGAAGGGTAAGATCATCAATAACTTTTCCGGAAACAAGTGCGCCTCCGGTACGGGGGAATTCCTCAAACAGCAGCTTGCCCGGATGGACATGACTCTGGAGGATATCGACAGGGTTCCGGATGACGCCAAGGTCTATCCCCTGTCTACCCGGTGTTCGGTCTTTATGAAGAGTGACTGTACCCACCGGCTCAACAAGCGGGAAGCCACAAAGAACGATATTGTCCTCTCCCTTTCCGACGTGATGGCTGTTAAGGTTATCGACTTCCTCAAGCGGGCCAAGGTTACCGGCGGCCGGGTGGTATTGGCGGGGGGCATCACCCTGAATCGTCATATCGTCCGGTTCATCCGGGAGAAGGCTCCGGGGATAGAGTTTATCATCCCTGAAACCGCTCCGGTCTTTGAGGCCCTGGGGGCGGCGGTTTTGGCTTCGACTTCCGGCAGTCCCCTGCCGGCGGCGGATAAGCTCCTCAAACCAAACGCCATCCGGTTTGGCAGCCTGGGGGCCCTGACGAACTGGGAGGGGAAGGTCCGGAGCTTTGAAAAGGGCGAGGGGAAGGTCCGCCCGGACCGGCGGTATATCCTGGGGGTGGACGGAGGGTCTACCACCACCAAGGTCTGCCTTGTGGACATGGAGACCGATGAGATTGTGGCCAGTCACTACGGCCGGACCCACGGGGATCCGGTCAAGGCCCTGAAGGAGTGTCTTTCGGTTATACAGCAGAAGATCGCCGCCGATACGGGGGCCCTGCCGGGGGACAGGAGCGTCGATATCCGTCTGGCCTCCGTCACGGGGTCTTCCCGGGAGATCCTTGGGGTGTTTCTGGAGACTCCCGGGGTGTACAACGAGATCATCGCCCATGCAGTGGGGACTACTTACTTCGATCCGGAGGTGGAAACCATCTTTGAGATAGGGGGACAGGACGCCAAATATGTACTCCTCAAAAACGGAGTACCCATCGATTACGCCATGAATGAGGCATGTTCCGCCGGGACCGGTTCCTTCCTGGAGGAATCCGCCGCCGGGGATCTTTCGATCCACAGCGCCCGGGATATCGGTCCCATCGCCCTCAATGCCGATGCCCCCCTCAAATTTGGGGAGCACTGCTCTGCCTTTATCAACTCGGATATCCGCAAGGCGGTCCAGCAGGGGGCCAGCCGGGAAAATATCACCGCAGGGATCGCCTGCTCCATCGTGGCCAATTATCTCAACCGGGTGGTGGGGAACCGTACTATCGGGGGGAAGATCTTCCTCCAGGGCGGCGTGGCAAAGAATCCTGCGGTGCCCCTGGCCTTCGCCATGATGCTGGACAAAGAGATCCTGGTGCCTCCTTCTCCGGAGCTTATGGGCTGCTTTGGGGTCGCCATTCTGGCCGGGCGGAAGCAGGCCGAGGGACTCCTTGCGGAAAAAAGGGTGAACCTGGACGAACTCATCGCCCGGGAGATCGGTTACGAACGGGTTTTTACCTGTAAGTCCTGTGCCAACCTCTGTCCCATCCAGGTCCTGACCATTTCCCATGGTTCCGCAGAGGGGAGTAAATACATGTTCGGGGGCCGCTGTAACAAATACGCCAACATGCGGAAGGCCGTTTCGGACTTACACTCCGGGGGCGCGCCGGTTTTTGACTATGTGGAAAAACGGCAGAAACTTCTCTTTGAGGAATACGCCGCTCCGCCGATGGAACCGGGAGAAGCCGGCGGGGAGCAGAGGGACTCTTCCCCTTCTTCCCTCCCCATTCCCCCCTATAAACGTGATTTTACGGTGGGTATCCCCCTGGCCTTCTCCGTCCATACCCTCTATCCCCTCTACTCCTGGCTCTTCTATGAGCTGGGGATCCGGACCGTCCTCTCAACTGAGGTGGCCCATGGCGGGGTGGCCCGGGCGGAATCGACCTACTGTTTTCCTGCGGAGATAGCCCACGGCGCGGTGCAGGACTGCCTCGACAAGGGGGTGGACTACGTGCTTTTGCCCCATTTCCGGGATATGCCCAGTTATGAGGAGGAAGTTCACGCCAATTTCTGTCCCATTACCCAGAGTCTTCCCTACTATATTGAAAAGGCTTTTCCCGACGTGGACAAGAAACGCTTTCTCCCCCTGGTGGTGAGCTTCAAATTTGGGGAAAGCAAAGCCCTGGAGCTTTTTACCGTGATGACCCGCAGGCTCGGCATCAGTGAGGCGGAGACCAGGCTTGCCTTTGAAAAGGCCCTGAAAATGCAGCAGGCCTATTTCGATGCCGCCCGGAAGCTGGGCCGTGAGGCCCTGGAGGAGGCCCGGAAGGCGAACCGGCCGGTGATCGCCCTTCTGGGACGGCCCTACAACGCCTTTACCCCGGAGGCCAACCTGGGAATCCCCCGGAAATTCGTCACCCGGGGTTACTCCATTGTCCCCTTTGACATCCTCCCCTTTGAAGAGGAGAAGATCTTCCCCAATATGTACTGGTATTACGGCCAGCAGGATGTTAAATCCGCCGCCCTCCTCAAAAAGGAGGAAAACATCTATGTTACCTACATCACCAATTTCTCCTGCGCCCCGGATTCCTTTATCCTCCACTATATCAAGTGGATCATGGGCCAAAAACCCTTCCTCATCCTGGAACTGGATTCCCATTCGGCGGATGCCGGGACAGATACCCGGGTAGAAGCCTTTCTGGACATCATCGATGGTTACCGGTTGAAGAAGGTTGAACTTGAGCGGGAACGGTACAGCAACGGTTGGCGCTTTGCCTACGGGCCAAACGCCGGGGGAGCCGATGAGGATCTGCGGCTTGAAAACGACAGGACCGGAGAGAAGGTTTTTATCCGGGGTAACAAGCGGGTCCGGGTGCTCCTCTCCAATATGGGGGCAATTTCCACCGAATACATAGGCGCCGCGGTCCGCAGCCTGGGGATCAATGCGGAGGCCCTGCCGGTGGCCACCGCTAAAACCGTGCAGATCGCCCGGGCCCATGCTTCCGGAAAGGAATGTGTTCCCAGTCACCTGGTTCTGGGGAGCGCCCTCCAGTTTTTCTTTAGTGAAAAGTACCGAAAGGACGAACTCTACCTCCTCTTTGTACCCATCACCACCGGACCCTGCCGGACGGGTCAGTACTATGTGTACTACGAAAACCTCTTCCGGGATCTGCGTCTGGAGAATGTGGTGATCTTTATCCTTTCGGCGGATAATTCCTATACCGAACTGGGTCCCCACTTTGCCACGGAAATGTGGAAGGGTTTTGTGCTGGCAGATTACCTCAAGGACATCCAGACCGCCCTCAAGGCCACCGCGGCGGATCCGGTACAGGCCCTGGCGGACTACGAAAGATCCTGGCGGAGGCTCATGAAGACGGTGGAGTATAAGCCCAAACTGGTGTGGAACGAACTCCGGCAGCTTGCCCGGGATGTGCAGAAGATACCCCTGAAACGCAGCGTGGCGGACTGTCCCCGGGTGCTCATCGTGGGGGAGATCTACGTCCGCCGGGACGATTTTGCCGTGGGGGAACTCACGGATCTGATGAGCGAACGGGGTATTGTGGTGAAGGTTTCGGGGATAGCCGAATGGATCCACTACCTGGACTTTGTCCGGGAGTACGCCTTTAAAAAGCTCATCAGCCTTGAAAAGCCGGGGAAACGGCTCTTCTCCAAACCCTGGCGGGATCTCAAAAAACTGGAAATTGAGATGTGGTGGAAACATTCGGTGGAACAGAAGGTCCTGGGCATCCTGGGACCCACAGGACTTATCCCTGAAACGCCCCATGACATGCATCAGATAATGGAAAATTCCCAAAAGCATTTTGTCAATTTGGAGCTCAACTCGGAGATCGCCGTTTCCTGCGGCGTCGCCGCTACCGCCATGGATCACGGCTACTCGGGAATCGTGAACATCAGCCCCTTTGCCTGTCTTATCGGCCGGGTCATCGAAGGGCTCTTTACCCCCTGGGCCCGGGAACGGAACTACCCTACCCTTTCGGTGGAGGTAGACGGCAACCTTTTGCCCCCCAACATCGTAAATAAACTCAACATCTTCATGGTCAACGTGCTCCGGTTCAGGGGGAAGGGGGATCTTTCAGGCCTGGTAGACAGTCCCCAGGAGCGGCTTACCGTGGCGGAAACCCAGGATGAAGGAGATCTGCGTATTGCGGAATAGCGGAACTTATGCGGATCGATAGAAAGTTGAAGTGGGCGCTGGTCCTTTCAGGAGGCGGGGCCAGAGGGATAGCCCATATCGGGGTTCTCAAAGCCCTTTCGGAGATAGGCTTCCCCGAACCTTCCCTTGTTGTGGGAACCTCCATGGGGGCCATAGTAGGAGGGCTCTACGCCTGCGGCATGGCGGCGGCAGAGCTACACCGGTTTGTCCGGGACGAATTTGACATCACCAACTATCTGGATAGTTTTGTTTTTAAGCTGGCGGGTCCCCTGGGGCGGGTCTTTCAGGCCGGACAGTTTTTGGGGAGCCTTGCCACCGGTTCGGGGATCGATTCGGGGGCCCGGGTATTAACCCTTATAGAGAAGCTCTCCGGGGCCAAAAGCTTTAACGAAACCCGGATTCCCTTCCGGTGTAACGCGGTGGATCTGAGCAACGGCAGGGAAGTGGTACTCCGTTCCGGTTCCGTCGCCCGGGCTATCCGGGCGTCCATGTCCTTTCCCATTTTTTTTGAGCCCCTGCGGGAAGGGAATATGTACCTGGTGGATGGAGGTCTTGCGGATAATTTGCCTGTCCATATTGCCAGGGCGGAAGGTTTTAAGCGGATCCTGGCGGTGGATGTGGGAAACTTCCGGATCATACCAGGTTCAGATTTCAATACCGGGTATAAGATCCTCTACCGTTCCCTGGAAGTGGTTTTACACCAACTGAATCAGTTAAAGCGGAGTGATAAACCGGAGTTACTCCTCCATGTCTCCGGCAAGGCTACCCCCTTTGCCTTTTTCAAGAAGGATGAACTGGTTGCCATGGGGGAACGGGTGGTTCGGGAGAATGAAGATACCATACGGGTCTTTTTCAGCAGGAGTTTCGGCGCCCGGGCGGCACATTGGCGGCACATTGAATGCGGCATCAGCCCCGGGTATGAGCCGGAAAAGTTCAAGGGGGAGGTGTTTCGTGAACAGACTCCGTAACAGTATTGACGCCCTGCTTGATTCCTATGGTCAATACGGGCTTGTGAATCATGCCGGCGGTGACAATCTCCCCAGCCGGGAGAGCATTGAAGACATTCTCCGGGGTCTAAACGAACTTATCTTTCCGGGATTCCGGGAGAACGAGGGGCTGGATCACGACAACCTCCGGCTTATCACCGGTGAAAAAGTCCACCATATCGCCCGGGAACTCATCCGGGAACTGGAGAAGAGCATCGCCTTTTCTATCCGGAACAACAACGGGAAGGAGCAGAGTTTTTCCTGCGGCCACGACGGATGCCATGCGGCGGCGGAGCTGATCGTGGAGGATTTTTTTGAGGAACTCCCCCGCATCAGGAGCGCCCTGAATCTGGACATGAAGGCTGCCTTCCGGGGAGATCCTGCGGCGAAGAGCACTGCCGAGGTGATCCTCTCCTATCCGGGCTTTGAGGCTATCACGGTCCATCGGCTGGCCCATTTCTTCTGGACCCGGCAGGTGCCCCTCATCCCCCGGATGATGAGTGAAATGGTCCACGGCAGCGCCGGCATCGACATCCATCCCGGGGCGGATATTGGGGAATCTTTTTTCATCGATCACGGTACCGGTGTGGTCATCGGGGAAACCACGGTGATAGGCAGAAACGTCAAACTCTACCAGGGGGTCACCCTGGGCGCCCTCTCGGTCAAAAAAGAGGAGGCCAACCACAAGCGGCACCCTACCATTGAAGACGAGGTAACCATCTATTCCAATGCGACCATCCTGGGCGGGGAGACCATCATTGGCCGGGGCAGCATCATCGGCGGTAACGTCTGGCTTACCAGCTCGATACCCCCGGAGACCAGGGTCTACATTAAAACCGGTGAACAGATAATAAAATCAAGGGGGGAATGATCCCCTTTCTGATTCATAGATCCATAGGAGGTATAACATGAAACTAAATTCCGGAATGTTCTTTAAAATTACCGCGGCGTCCTCTCTGTTGGCGGCGATCCTGTTTCTGGGCGCCTGTTCTTCAGATATTGAGCAGCCGGATCCCAACCTCAACATTGCCTACGGTACCGCATCCCCCGCCCAGGTTCTGGATCTCTTTCTTCCGGAGGATTCCGGAGGGGGGAATCCGGCGGACACGGTTGTTCTGTACATCCATGGCGGCGCCTGGGTGACCGGTGACAAGGCCGACTCGCCGGTGGATGAAATCCGGCGGATCGCCGCCGCCAAGGGTTGCGTGGCCGCGTCGATGAACTACCGGCTGATCACGATGGCAAATAATACGGTACACTGTGATGATATGCTTAATGATATCGATCTGGCTATCCGCTGTATCAAGGATCGTACCGCATCTTTAGGATTGGGGATCAATAAACTCGTCCTTGTGGGAGTCTCCGCCGGGGCCCATCTTTCACTGTTGTACGCCTATCAGCATGCCGAAGGCGATTCTCCCGCCCCCATTCCCATCGTCCTCTGCATCAGCCTCTCCGGACCCACGGACTTTACCGATCCCGCATGGTATACCGGGATGCCCGTCGATCCGGTTATTCCTTCAATACAGGATGATCTCAAGTTCCCCCTTATCTCAGCCCTTACCGGGGAGCAATTTACCCCGGATGATATTCAGGCCATGCAGGAAGACAGCATCGATGCCGGCAAGAGGGATGCCCTGCTCAAAATTTCTCCTGTACACCACGTTACCGGGAAGGTTCCCACCACCATTTTGGCCCATGGCCAAAAAGACGGGATCGTACCCTTCTCCAATGCGGAACGTCTCAAGGCGAAACTCGATGATGCAGGGGTAGCTCCGGTTCCGCCGAAAGACCGGCTTACCGTTTTCCCCAATTCGGGCCATACCCTGGCGGGGGACCCGGATAAACTGGAGGTTCTCTTTGATGTCATAAACGAATACATCGGAAACCTCTGAATCCGGGCCGGGGGCCGTTTCCTGTAAGAAACCCCGCCCGGGTAAAGTGGTCTCTTGTACGCGGCGGATGTTTGGATGAAGCGGCTTTGTACAGTTATAGTAATCCTCCGGTTTTGTTCAGGGTCGGACCGTATATACATCGTTGATACCCTTACGGTTCTCCGCGTCCGCCACATTGGTACGGAAACTGCGCCGTTTGCGACGGAGATCGCCGGCATGGGAGGTGTGGACGCTTCCGGTACCCTTACTCAAAACAGCAGGATCACCATAACCCGGCAGCCCTATGCGGATAGGCTGCCCCATCCCACACAGTATAACTACCCTGGGGCTCCGGTCTCCAAGAGTATCGTTGACTGGGATAAACCGGAAAACCGGGGAGACCGGGAAGTTGCCCGGGGCGTGTACTTTATCCGGGCGGCAGGACCGGGCATAGACGAAATTCGAAAAGCGATGGTGGTGAAATGAAAAAAGCAGCTTTTGTTACTGTGGTGGGGCGGCCTTCTGTAGGAAAATCTACCCTGGTCAACCGTCTCTGTGGCGCCAAGGTCGCCATTGTCAGTCCCGTCCCCCAGACTACCCGGAACGCCATTCGGGGGATCGTTAACCGGCCGGAGGGCCAGTTGGTGTTTACCGATACCCCGGGCCTGCATCAGTCGGAGCGGAAACTCAACCGGGTCCTCGCCGGGGTTGCAGGCCGGGCCCTTGCCGGGGCGGAACTGGTCCTCTATATGCTGGATGCCTCCCGGCCCACCGGTTCCGAGGAAGAAGCGGTGGCGGAGAGTCTGGCCTTGTACGCCGGGAAAACCGTTGCCGCCGTCAACAAGATGGATGCCCGGAAGCTCTACACGGAGGATATCCGGCATTTTCTCCGGGACAAACTGCCGGCCATAACGACAGACCGGATATTCGGCATCTCCGCCTTAAAAAATGAAGGCATAGAGGAGGTCCTGACCTGTCTCTTTGACATGGCCGAATCGGGGGAAGCCCTCTACCCGCAGGAATACTACACCGATCAGAGTCCGGATTTCCGCATTGCCGAGATTATCCGGGAAAAGGCCATCAACAGGCTGCGCCAGGAACTGCCCCATTCCCTCTACGTGGAGGTGGCGGATACGGAGTTGCGGGAGGAGGGCTCCCGGCTTTGGATCCGGGCATTCATCATCACCGAACGGGAATCCCAAAAGGGTATGGTGGTTGGCAGGGATGGCCGGATGATCAAGGCTATCCGTGAGGCCGCGCGGATAGACCTCAACCGGATATTTGATCTGAAGGTGGAACTGGATCTGCGGGTTAAAACCGCCCACGACTGGCGGCACAATGACGGACTCCTGCGGAAACTGACCGGCCTCTGATCTCCCTTGCCGCCGCCCCTTAAACAGGCCTGACCAGGAAGGCATCGATCCGCCCCAAAAGTTCCTCAAAGTTGAACACACAGGGTATGTCCCCGCAGGCTTTCTGAATCGCCTCCGGCGCCCGGAACAGACAGCCGCCATTGGCTTCCCGGATCATGGCAAGATCGTTGAAGGAATCCCCTGCGGCGAACACCTCCATATTAACGGACTTGAAGGCCGCCACCGCACGCCGCTTGCCGTCCTGCTGGCGGAGGCGGTATCCGCTTATCCTGCCATCGGGCTCGGTAACCAGGGTGTTGCAGAACAAGGTGGGATAGCCCAGTTTTGCCATGAGGGGTTTGGCAAACTGTTCAAAGGTATCGGAGAGGATGATAAGCTGGGTCCTCTCCCGCAGGGCCCGGACAAATTCAACGGCCCCCTCCAGGGGTTCCATGGTCCCAATCACCCCCTGAATATCCGGCAGGGCAAGCCGGTGTTTCCCCAGCAGATCCAGGCGAAACCGCATGAGTTTGTCATAATCGGGCTCATCTCTGGTGGTCCGCCGCAGTTCGGGGATCCCCGCCGCTTCGGAAAAGGCTATCCATATTTCAGGGATCAACACCCCCTCCAGATCCAGACATACCAAACGCATAGGTTATTATACCATAGGATTGTTTTATTCCACAACCTGGAGGATAATACCTCAACATACGAGGAAGAGGAGGATGCCATGGTACAGATTCCGGAGATGATGAAAGCCCTGGTGGCCCATGCCCCGGGGGATTACCGTCTGGAGACGATTCCAACTCCCAGGGCAAAGGCTGATGATGTGATTGTAAAGGTTGAAGGCTGCGGGGTCTGCGCCGGGGATACCAAGGCCTATGCCGGGGCAAAGCGGTTCTGGGGCGGAGGCGGGACTCCTTCGTATATCAAGGGACCGGTGGTACCGGGACATGAGTTTGTAGGTACCGTGGTGGAGGCAGGGCCGGATCAGAAGGAATTCCTCCCCGGTGACCGGGTGGTTTCCGAACAGATAGTCCCCTGCGGCGAATGCCGGTACTGCAGGACCGGCCGGTACTGGATGTGTCAAAAGCACGATATTTACGGGTTTCAGTATTACGTAAACGGCGGCATGGCGGAGTATATGCGGTACCCCCACGGGAGCCTAAACTACCGGATCCCCCGGGAGATGCCCCTGGAGCAGGCCCTGTTGATAGAACCCTTCGGCTGTTCAAAACACTGTGTGGATAGGGCGGAGATTTCCAATGAGGATTTTGTGGTTTTAAGCGGCGCCGGCACCCTGGGCCTGGGTATGGTGGGGGCCATCCGTAAACGGAACCCCGCAACTCTGATGGTGCTGGACAAAAACGATCTGCGTTTGGCCAAGGCAAAGGAATTCGGCGCCGATATGGTCCTTAATCCCGGCAGGGAAGACGCAACCGCCAGGGTCCTTGAGTTGACCGGCGGGTATGGCTGCGATATTTATATCGAAGCTTCGGGACACAGCGATAGTGTCTCCCAGGGCCTGGAGATGATCCGCAAGCTGGGACGTTTTGTGGAGTTCAGTGTTTTTAAGGAACCCGCAACGGTAGATTGGAGTATTATCGGCGATCAGAAGGAGCTTGACATCAGGGGCTCCCACCTCAGCCCCTACTGTTATCCCTGGGTTATCAAATGGATCCTCGATGGAACCCTCCCCGCCACCGGGGTGCTTACCCATACCTTCTCCCTGGAGGACTGGAAAAAGGCCTTTGATCTGGCCTTGACCGGAGGGGACAACGCCATTAAGGTGGCCATCATTCCCTGAACCGTTCCGGTGAACGGCCTTCCGGAACCATCCCCGTCTTAAAGGCTCATCAGGAGGAACCGCTTGCCGGGGACATTCTTTCGTAAAGGGCGATATACTTTTTTGCCGATTTTTTCCAGGAAAAATCCCGGGCCATGCCCCGCAGCCGCATGGCTTCAACCTGTTCCCGGCGGTTGTAATAGGCCCAAACCGCCCAGCCCAGGGTGTTGTATATGGACTGAGGGGTAAGATCATCAAACATAAAGCCGGTGCCGCTTCCCGTTTCCTGGTTGAAATTCTCCACCGTGTCGGCAAGGCCCCCGGTATTCCGTACAATGGGCAGGGTTCCGTAGGTTAGGGAGTACATCTGGTTTAACCCGCAGGGTTCGTAGCGGCTTGGCATGAGGAAAAAATCGCTGCCTCCTTCTACCAGGTGGCTCAGGCGTTCGCTATACCCAATCCGGGCCTTGAAATTGGAAAGCCGGGACGAGAGACTCCGCAGTTCATTTTCACACCAAGCCTCCCCCGAACCCAGGATGACGAACTGTAGATTCATATCCCGGCAGATGGACCATGCGGAACCGTAGGTTGGACCGAAGAGTTCTCCCACCCCCTTCTGTTCGGTAAGCCGGGTTACCATGCCGATAAGGGAGACTTCCGGATCCCCCGGAAGGCCGAATTCCCGCTGCAGGGCCTCCTTGGCGGCGGCCTTACCGGACATGTCCTCTGCCGAATAGGGTTTAGGGAGGAAGGGATCGGTTTTAGGATTCCACACCGCCGTATCAATGCCGTTGAGAATCCCCGAGTAATCCTTGCTCCGGTTGCGGAGGATTCCGTCCATCCGGAAGCCGTGCTGTCCCATCTGGGTTTCCCAGGCATAGTTGGGGGAAACGGTACTGAGTTTATCCGCAGAAAGGAGTCCCGCCTTGAGGAGGTTCATCATGTTCCAGTCGTCAAAACCGGCGCTGTAAAAGATGTCCCAGTCCAGATTGGTGTAATAGTAGTTATCCTTACTGTATATTCCCTGGTACCCTAAGTTGTGGATGGTGAAGAGGGAAGCGGTATGGGCAAAGCCACCGTTCCGTTCCCCGAATTTCAGAAAAACCGTTGTTAGGGCCGCAGGCCAGTCGTGGGCGTGGAGGACATCGGGATACCAGTCGACCTTACGGCAAAGCTGAAAAACGGCCCGGCAGAAGAAGGTAAAACGCCGGGGGTTATCCAGAAAGTCCGGTTCCGCGGGAACACCGTAAATGCCGTCCCGGCCAAAGAACTGTTCGTGGTCTATAAAATAAACAGCGACGGGATTCTTTTGGGGAGACCCCGGAAGATCCGCAACGTACACGGCGCTCCATACCTCCCCGCCCCCGGCATGAACCCCCATGGCGCCCTCAAGCTGCCGCAACCCCCCCCGGTCAATACCATAATACCGGGGTAATACGATCCGCACCTCGTGTCCCAAATCCGCCAGGGCTATCGACAGGGAAGACACCGTATCCGCAAGGCCGCCGGTCTTGGCAAATGGTACGGCTTCACTGGTGGCCATTAGTATCTTCATAACGCCCCTTTAATAAAGCAGATCTGAACCTGCTAGAAGGATCCTACCGTGGAAAGACCATGTTCTCTGACTATCTGCATTCCCTGTTCATGGTCTTCCAGCTTAAAGATAACCACCGCCTTTCCGGCCTTACTTTCCAGGGATGCGTAAAGATATTCGATGTTGACCTGTAATTTCTGAAAGAGTTCCATCACCTTTGCAAGGCTGCCCGGAGTATCGTCAATTTCTACCGCCGCCACATCGCTTACCCGGGTGGTGAATCCTCCCTCAGCCAGAGCCGTCAGGGCCGTATCTTCCCTGTCCACGATGAGTCTGAGGATACCAAAATCCGCCGTGTCGGCAATGGATATGGCCCGGATGTTGACACCCACCTGTGCAAGGACCCTCGTCACCTCCCCAAGCCGGCCTACGTTGTTTTCCAGAAATACCGATATCTGTTTGATCGCCATGATTACTCCTTATTCAGTATAATACCGATCCGTAAAAATTACCCGGCTTCCCCGGATAATAATGTAAAACCGGCAATTTTGGACCACTAAATATTCCGCCGGTCAATGACCCTTTTCGACTTGCCCATGGAACGCTCTATTGTTTTTGGCTCCACAAGCTTAACCTTTACCCCTATTCCCAGTTTGGATTTCATCACCCCCTCGATCTTGTTCCGTAGACCCTCCAGGTTTTTCGTCTCATCACTGAAGAATTCCTTTTTTACCTCAACCTGCAATTCCACTTCGTCCAAATGGGTAGGACCCCGGTCAACAATAATGAGGTAGTGGGGATCGGTTCCCTCAATTTCGATAAGGGCGTGTTCTATCTGGCTAGGGAAGACGTTGACTCCCCGGATGATCAGCATGTCGTCGGTACGGCCAAAGAGCCGGTTCATCCTGACGGTGGTACGTCCGCAGGGACAGGGATCCCGCCGGAGGAAGGTTACATCCCGGGTCCGGTAGCGGAGTATGGGAGTCCCCTGCTTGGTAAGGGTGGTAAAGACCAGTTCCCCCTTTTCCCCATCGGGCAGGACCTCCCCGGTTTCGGGGTTGATGATCTCCGGGTAGAAGAGATCCTCGTTGATATGGAGGCCATCCTGGGCCTCACACTCAAAGGAAACCCCGGGGCCGACAATCTCCGTCAGGCCGTAGATGTCGTAGGCGTTCATCTCATAGTGGGCCTCAATTTCCCGGCGCATGTTTTCACTCCAGGGTTCGGCGCCGAAACACCCCTTGTTGATGGGCAGTTTTTTCAGGTCTATTCCCGCTTCTTCCGCTTCTTCCGCTATGAAGAGAGCATAAGAGGGGGTACAGGTGAGGACGGTGGACCCGAAAGCCTGCATCACCTGAAGCTGCCGCGCCGTATTCCCCGAAGACATGGGGAGAACATTTGCCCCCAGCATCCGGGCGCCGTAGTGGACTCCGGGTCCTCCGGTAAAAAGACCGTAACCGTAGCAGTTTTGTACCGTATCATCCCGGGTACAACCAGCGGCGGCCATGGTCCGGGCCATAGCCTCTCCCCAGGTTTCAATGTCCCTGTGGGTATAAGCGTCCACCACGGGGATCCCGGTGGTCCCCGAGGACAGGTGGATCTCCTCAATAAGGGACTTGGAGCAGGCAAGGAGGCCGTAGGGGAAGGTTTCCCGGAGATCATCCTTGCTGGTAAAAGGCAGCTTGGTTATGTCCTTCAGGCTGCGAATATCCCGGGGCCTTACCCCCAGCTTGTCCATTCTGCTCCGGTAAAAGGGAACATCAGCATAGAGCTTTTCCGTCAGGTTTTTAAGCCGGGCGAATTGCACCCGTACCCGGTCCTGGGGATCCATGCATTCGTATTCAGGATTAAAGATCATGATGGTTCCTTATGAATGGTGTAATAAAAACAACAATACTTTCGAATGATACACCCCTTTGGGGAATTCCTCAAGCCTATGATTGTTGCAAGTGTATAAGTAAGAAAATTCCTGTTCTTTTGTTTTTACGCTTAAGCGGTATGGTACAGCGGAAAACCCGCCAAGGGCAGGGCGTTTACCCTGCGCGGCGGGATTTTGGTTACAAGTCTTGCGCGTCCTCTTGCCTCTGCCTAATCGATACCCGGTCTTAAATATCCCGCGGCCGGTTATCCAGTACCCGTTTGGCCTTGCCTTCAGAAATGGGGAGAGTCCCCGGCTCGTGCAGTTCTACCCGTGGGTTTATGGTAATGGAGGCCTGAAGGATCTTGCGGATCCGTTCCCTGAGGGCGTTGAGGGGGCGGGCGTCATCCATGAATATCTCCGGTCCCACTTCGGTCTTTACGGTGAGCCTGTCCAGGACCCCGTCCTTTTCCACCACGATAAGATAGTTGTTTCCCACCTCTTTGATAGACATGATCACCTCTTCAATCTGGCTGGGGAAGAGGTTAACCCCGTTGATGATCAGCATATCGTCGGTGCGGCCTTTGATCCGGTGAAGCCGCCGGTGGGTCCGGCCGCAAATGCAGGGTTCAGGATAAAAGGCGGAGAGATCCCGGGTACGGTAACGCAGGATGGGAGTCGCCTCCCGGCAGAGGATCGTCAGGACCAGTTCCCCGGTTTCGCCATCCGGAACAGGTTCCAGGGTATCAGGATTCACTATTTCTCCGATATAGCCGTCTTCCCAGAGGTGGAGGCCGTTTTTGGCCTGACATTCAAAGGCGACCCCGGGACCGTTCATTTCTGAAAGACCGTAGGAGTTGTACACATCTATGCCCAGCAGGGATTCAATGCGCCGCCGGGTATCCTCGGAATAGGGTTCCGCTCCGGCAAAGGCCCGTTTCAGCTTGATGCTGTCCCGGCCAACCCCCTCTTCCCGCATCTTTGATTCCACATGGAGGAGGAAACTGGGGGTTGCGTGAACTACGGTGGTACCAAAGTCCTGCATAAGCTTGAACTGCCGGGTGGTATTTCCCGCCCCGGAGGGGATAACCAGCATGCCCACCGCTTCTCCCCCGGCATGGAAGCCAAGGCCCCCGGTGAAGAGGCCATAGGTGATCATGTTCTGGAACACGTCGGTATGGTTACACCCCGTCCCGTAGATACACCGGGCTACAAAACTTGTCCAACGGCCAATATCTTCCCGGTTAAAATAGATGGTGGTGGGGGTACCGGTGGTACCGCTTGAGGCGTGAAGCCGGATCACCTCATCCCGGCTGATGCTGAGGAATCCGTAGGGGAAGCCATCCCGGAGATCCTGCTTGGTGGTAAAGGGGATACGTTTTAGATCCGCCAGGCTTTTGATGTCCTCACCGCTCCTGATGCCCTCCCGGCCAAGCCGTTCCCGGTAAAAGGGGGTTCTGAGGGCATAGGCGACCATGGTTTTAAGCTGTTCCAACTGGTAAGCCTCAAGTTCCGGCCGCGGCAGGGTCTCCATCTTTTCATTCCAGTACTGGCAGACCATGGATTTAGCCATTTTGCGGTTCTCCCAAAACAGCCGCGTTCCTGCCCAGAGAAAAGGCTTTCCGGTTTGCCTCGGCAACAGCAGGGCCGGCGGCGGCAAACTGTCCGTCGATGGTCGCCTCCAGGATCTCCTCCTCCAGGGGCAGGAAGGGGGATGCGGCCCCCACCATAACCATGTTTACCGCCCGGACCAGCCCCGCTTCTTTGGCCAAAGCTGCAGCTTCCACAATACGATAAAAGGGAAACAGTTCTATCATTTTTTTTATCGACTCCACAGGAGGATAGTCGGGGATATTGACGAAGGGTTCCACCGCGGTAACCAGGACACCCATGGGGGACAGCCACCCGGCATAACGAAGACTCTCCAGAGGTTCCATGGAAATGATCAGATCCGCCCCTCCCCGGGGTACCAGGTCCGAGGCAATGGTCCTGTCCGAAAGCCGGAGGTGGGCCAGTACCGCACCCCCCCGTTGGGCCATGCCGTGTACCTCGGACTGGCGGACCATAAGGCCTTTTTTTACCGCAGCCCGGGCAATAATAGCGGCGATAGAGAGAACTCCCTGGCCTCCCACACCGGCAAGAATGATATCCTTTTTCATGTATTTTAGCAGTATATACTGCACGGGGAATAGTGTCAACCGGTCGCCGGAGTTGCGACAAACTCCCGGGTTTTGCCTGGGGTTATATCAAAAAAGCCCCGGACAGTCCGGAACCCCTGCCCCTCAGTTAACCAAAGGGTCTTCCCTGCGGACAGCAGATCTATTCACCGCAGAGTCCTTTTCACAACATCCTTTCATACCTGACTAACGGAGAGAGAGGGATTTGAACCCTCGGTACCCTTTCGGGTACACACGACTTCCAATCGTGCACCTTCGGCCGCTCGGTCATCTCTCCCAAAAAAACATCCCTGCGGGAGCGGGATTTCCCGGAGAGAGAGGGATTCGAACCCTCGGAACCCTTACGGGTTCAACGGTTTTCGAGACCGTCCGATTCAACCGCTCTCGCATCTCTCCAATACCAGCACAAACCACTACCGGCTCATGCTGACTGTATGAGGCTGAGAGGATTCGAACCTCCGACCGTCAGATCCGCAATCTGAAGCTCTATCCAGCTGAGCTACAACCTCAAGATTTCCCAAAACGCCCGGCATTTTGGGAAACGGAGCAGGGGGGATTCGAACCCCCGGTGCCCTTTCGGGGCACAACTCCTTAGCAGGGAGCCCGATTCAACCGCTCTCGCACCGCTCCAAGAGTCTATAGGGAGGGTTTTACCCTCAGATATCTACTACCATACCGCCGGCATGATGCCCTAGCGGAGCAGGGGGGATTCGAACCCCCGGTGCCTTTCGGCACAACGGTTTTCAAGACCGCCTCCTTCAACCACTCGGACACCGCTCCGGGATGATTATCAAACATAACGGAAAAACACGGGAATGTCAATGCCCCGCATTGCCTAAGTAAAAAATACGGACTCCTTTATTCGCAGTGGGGTTAATACCCCGCCCTTGGGGGAGGTTCATCAGGTCCGTTATCATAGAAAACGGCAAACCCGTTCCGTCTCACGGGAAAACAGAAAAGAAATACTGAGGGCATACCGCAGCAAACACAGTACATAGGATTGTTCAAGGGTTCCTTCATAAGCTTACGCGCAAAAAAGGCTAATTCCTTACATAGCAAGGAATTAGCCTCGTTTTCATCAAGATCCCTTAGTCGGGCAACCCGGATTTGAACCGGGGACCCCAAGTCCCCCAGACTTGTACGCTAAACCAACTGCGCTATTGCCCGGCTAAGAGATCTTTGACCCACAGGTATTACAGGATCTCAACTCTAACACACAGGAAGCTTTATGTCAACACGCTATTCGCTATTTAGAAATCGATATTTATCGTATAATCAGGATCATGAGACTCTTCATTGCCGTTAATTTTGATGAAGAATTTACCGGATACATCCTGAAAATCCAGGAAAGACTGCGGGCATTGGCGGTTAAGGGAAATTTTTCCCGCCGCGGCAATCTCCATCTTACCCTTGTCTTTCTGGGGGAGACCAGCGCGGATCTTGTCCCGGCCATCCGGAGGGCCATCACCGCCATCCCCTTGTCCGGAGCCTTCACGGTGGAATTCAACCGGGCCGGGTTTTTCCGCCACAGCGGGAAGGAACTCTGGTACATAGGCGCCGCCCCCGGCAGCGGAAACATGGAGCGGCTTTTTCAACTGCGGACAAGGCTGGTGGAGGAACTTGCGGCGCCGTCTCCGGCAGGGATTCTCTCCTTTGACAGGCGGCCCTTCAATGCCCACATCACCCTGGGGCGGGAACTGCGACTAAGGGAGGAGCTTGCGCCCTTTCCGGTACTGCTCAAAGCCCCCATAAAACGGATAAGTCTTATGCAAAGCGAACACCGGGATGGCCGGTTGGTTTATACGGAACTTTTCGGACGGGACCTGTGACATTTCTATTGAAGGGAAACAGGCTGCATTCTGTTTCGTTGACATCCAAACTTGACAGGTTGATTGTTTTGCCACATTATAACCATATAGAGGGCTGGATTTCATGAAAAACCGGAAGGATGTTTTGTATTTTCTGTTCCCCGGTTTCTTGTATATCTGCGGCGCCTGTGGTTCCGCGCCTCCTCCTGTATCCACGCCCGTAGAGCAGCAGAACATTCCGGATGAATCCTTTCCTTATTACGGTTTTCTCCCGGACCCGGACAATCTGCCGGTCTCTTCCTTCGATGAAATATGGGGATACCTGGTAAGCGGACGGGAGGAGGCATTGCTGGCGGATCTGCCTCTCTCCGATGTGGGATATTTCGGAGCGGAAGTGGACAGCTATGGACAGTTGACGGATGTGCCTGACCGGGGGAAAATTGCCTGGTTTCCCGGCAGGACGCACCTGGTGGTGACCTGTAACAGCCGTTCCTTAACCCACTTTGTCCTGGAACCTGACGGCAGGGCGCGGGCCGGGTTGATCGCCGGCCTGCTGGCGGCAGTCAAACCCTTTGACGGCCTTCAGATCGATTTTGAGCTGGTCCCCGCAAAGGACGGCGAAAGTTTCCGTTCCTTTCTTGTGGAACTGCGAAGGGGACTTGGGGATAAGATGCTTACCATTGCCCTTCCCGCCCGGACGCGGCTGCGGGAAGACGACGTGTACAATTACCGGGAGATTGCACCCCTGGTAGACCGGGTCCTCGTCATGGCCTACGATGAGCACTGGTCAAGCAGCGAACCGGGTCCCATCGCATCCCTGGAATGGTGCAGGTCCGTAGCTGCCCATGCCCTTGGGACGGTAGGACCGGAAAAACTGATCATGGGTCTTCCCTTTTACGGCAGAACCTGGGGGAACGTACAGGTATTCAGGGCTTTCTTTTTTTCCGGGATAGAACGGATCAAAGAGGAAAACAAGGTGAGGGATATCCGCCGGGAGGGGGGCATTCCGACCTTTACCTACGAAATTCCCACCACCGTTACGGTGTATTACGAAGATGCCTATTCCCTTTCGACACGGCTTGATCTGTACCGTTCCATGGGGGTCCGTTCCGCGGGGTTCTGGTCCCTGGGCCAGGAGACCCCCGCCATCTGGAGCCTTATCACCCTGTCGGGGAGGCAGACCCTGCCGGATCGGAACATACCCGATTCCGTCCCCCTTCCTTAGCGGCGTAGAGGAGTTCGTCGGCCCTGGTTATAAATTCCGCCATGACCGCATGTTCATCGGGGACAAGGGCCACCACGCCGATGCTGATGGTGACGGAGGTTATCGTCCGCCGGTCAACCGTGGGAATCCGGGCGGCTTCCACGCCGGCGCGGATCTCTTCGGCAACTTCCAAAGCGCCCTTCAGGTCCGTCTCCGGCATGAGGACGCCGAATTCTTCGCCCCCCAACCGAACGGCAAGATCCCCGGGACGCCGGGCGGCGGCGGCAAAAATACGGGCCAGGCATTTCAACAGGACATCCCCCTGGGGGTGTCCGTAGGTATCGTTATAGGTTTTGAATCTATCCACATCCATCATTATGAAGGCAATCGGCATCTTGTCCCGTTGCGCCCGCCGCCATTCAACGGCGATCCGTTCATCAAAACACCTGCGGTTGGAAATATCCGTCAAGGGGTCCACCAGGCCAAGCCGTTCAATCATCCGGATCTGGTTGACGATCTGCAGATGGGTCCGTACCCGGGCAATTACAATGGCATTCCTGAAAGGTTTGGTGATGTAGTCCACCGCCCCCAGCATAAAGCCCTTCTCCTCATCGCTTTCGTTATCAAGGCCGGTGATGATGATCACCGGGATGCTCCGGGTGTCCGGGGATGCCTTGAGGGTTTTAAGCAGCTCAAAACCGTTCATGCCGGGCATGATGATATCCAGGAGGATAAGGTCCGGCTTTTCCCCGGCGATCCGGCTCAGGCCCTCCTCGCTGGAACGGGCGGTTAATACCGTATAATCGGGGGAGAGGATCCGGTTCAGTACCATAAGATTTGCCTTCTCATCATCAATTACCAGAACAGTAAATTTGCCGCCTGCTTCCATTTTTCCACCTTCCTTGTTTACCAATCCCCGGGGATGCCTTTTCCTATCCCCTCTTTTATATCCAAAAGAGTCTTCAGGGCCTGGTCAAATTCAAAGTCCTCTATTTGTCCGGCCAGGAGCTCTCCCCTGCCGCCGGGATCGGCGAATACCTTCCGCAGCTCCCCCGTCATATCCAGGACGGCGGTATTGCCTGACCGGAGCATGGGGATGAGTTTGTCCGCCAGTGACGCTGCCGCCTCAACATCCTGATCGCCAACTTCAGCATCCCCGCCTGTAACCGCCGCCCCCTCCGCCGGAGACGGGACAGCGGATTCCGGCATCCCCGCAGGACCGGCGAGTTTATTCAGAAGGACCTGCATCTCCGCCTCAAGTTCCGGCAGGCGGGAAACGACGCTTCCGCTGTTTTCTTCCGCAAAGGCCCTTTCAATATCCCAGGCGATCCCCCGTAACCGGAACGCGCCGATTAGAGCGGCGGTACTCTTAAGGGTATGGGCCAACCGATGGGCTTCGCCATAGCGCCCCCCCTCTATGGCGGCCTTGATGAGGCCGTAATCAGCTCCATGGGCGTTCCGGAAATCCCTGAGCAGCTTCCTGTAAAGCCCCGAATCCCCACAGGCGTTTTTCAAACCCCCAACGTAGTCAAGCACCGGAACCGCCTCTTTCTCACCGGCATTCCCGTCCGTCCTGTTTTCAGCGGCGCTGTCCCCATCCCCGCCGGCGGGTTTACCCTTGTCCCCTGCCGGCTCCCCGGAAGGACTCTTTTCCCCAGCCAGACGTATCTTTTGGCGGGGAAGCCACTTTTCCAGCTTCCGGTTGAGATCGGCAGCGTCTATGGGTTTTGAGATAAAATCGTTCATTCCCGCCGCCAAGAACATCTCCCGGGCCCCGGAAACTGCGTTTGCCGTTAGGGCCACAATGGGCACCTTTTGACACCAGTCATTGTTCAGGGAACGGATCCGCCGGGTAGCCTCCACGCCATCAACCCCGGGCATCATGTGATCCATAAAGATGATATCATAGGCATTGCTCCCCGCCTTGGTGACCGCTTCATCACCTCCCCCGGCAGTATCGGCCCGTATGTTGTGTTTTGCCAGGAACGCCTGGGCCACCTTCAGGTTGATGTGATTATCATCCACCACCAGAACCCGCACATCATCCCCGGCCATGATCCGGACATTGAGGTGTTTCTGTTCCACCAGGTCCGCCCGCCCCTCGATCAACGGAAGCAGGATGGTGAATTCCGAACCTCTGCCGTACTCGCTTTTAAAACGGATCTCACCGTTCATCATGGTGACGAGATTCTTGGTTATCGCCAAACCCAGACCCGTTCCCTGGATACCCCGGTTGGAACTGCGGTCAAGCTGCTGAAAGTTACCAAAGAGTTTTGGGAAGTCCTCCTCCCTGATACCCACCCCTGAATCCCTGACAATAAAGGCGATATAGGATTTGCCGTGCTGTTCGATCCGCTTGACCGCAAAATCTACATAGCCCTCTTTGGTGTATTTAACGGCGTTGTTAATGATATTGGTGATCACCTGCCGAATCCGCACATCGTCGCCGTAGATGATCGTGGGAACGGCAGGATCAAAGGACTGGCGGAATTCAAGATCCTTGCTCTCCGCGGTAAACCGGCTTAAGGAACAGATGTTATCGTACAACTCATGCAGGTTAAAATGTACCGACAAAAATTCCATCTTACCTATTTCTATTTTTGAAATATCCAGTATATCGTTGATGATCTGGAGCAGGGCCTTGGACATTTTTTTTATGTCTGAGAAAAAGGCCTGCTGTTCCCCGTCCAGATTATCGGTACGCATCAGATCGCTCAATCCGATGATGGCATTCATGGGGGTACGGATCTCGTGACTCATGGAGGCCAGGAATTTACTCTTTGCCTCCGACGCAACCTGGGCGGCCCGGGTCTGTACCTCCAGTTCCCGGCTGCGTTCATCCGCCTTCCGCCGTTTGTCCTCAAGGACCTGAATATACCGCAGGTCCCGGGTGTAACCCACTACCCGGTACCCGTCCCGAAAGGCCACCCGGACCAGGATCACATCCGAGGGAATATCCTTGCCCGTGGCGGAACGGTGGAGCCACCCAAATTCCCGCCGGCCGCTGCGGTAGGCCTCCTGAATATCCTCCCGAATCCGATCTCGGCTTACACTGCCGTCAGGCTGCAGAACCGGCGAGAATTCCTCAAAGCGCTCCAGAAATTCTTCTTTTCCCGGAACCTCAAAGAGGTTCAGCGCCTCCTGGTTACAGTCCAGGAGTTTGCCCCCGGCATCCCAGAAAGTACAGGCCAGGGGGATGGCGTCAAACATGACCCGGGTACGTTCGTCCGCTTCGGCACGGAGGAGATCCGTAATGTCATGGTAGATCATCAGGGCGCCGTCAAAGTTGCCCTCCCCGTCCTGCAAGGAGGTACTATTAATGGTATAGTTACGGAATTTACCCTTGCCGGAAAAATCGATTCTTACATTTTCGGTGATGGTTTTGTGGTCCGCTCTAACCCGGTTAAACCACTCCTGAGACTGGACCAAAAAAAGCTTGTTCCCAAAGATACTGAAGACTTCGGCGAAGGTCTTCCCCTTGATCAGGGAAAAATCTTCAACCCCCGCCAACTCCAGACAAACCCGGGAACAGGAAACAAAACAACCTTCCGCATCGAGGAGCAGGATGACATCGGGGCTGTTCTCCAGCAACAGCTCCAGGTATTGTCCCTGCTTTTCCCATTCGGCCCTGCGCAAACTACCGGGCAAAACGCCGGTCTGTCCCTCCGCCATGCAGCACCCCTTTTACGGTGATGATAACACGGACCTATAAAAACAAAAAGCCCCGCGGGAACGCCGGTCTCCGGCGCCCCGGGGAACAAATTGTACAATCCTACTGTTTGGTGTAGCTTCCGCCTATATACAAGGCCATTATATGGGTGCTGCCCGCAGGGGGCGTTATGGTCAGAGCGTTCCCTTCTACCTTCATGTCAACCTCGGACAAGGGACCGCCGACGATTGCCGACGAAAGCGAAGCGCCCGCTACCGCTACCTCCGTGGCGGTTATGGTATACTTTCCGGAATCACGGGCCTTTGCCAAATCACCTTTGGCCACAACAAGACCCCCCGCCACCTGAACGGTACCGGAAAAGACAAATTTCGAATCGCTTTGTATCTCCATTTGCCAGTCACTGCGGGAGGAATCCGTATTTTTCCACGTCCCTACAAAAGCACTGGGTACGGGATCCGTTTTCGGTTCTTCCGGCGGCGGTGACCCGCCCGTATCACAGCCAAAAAACACCGTAAGGCCCGTCAACGCAAGGCATATAAAAAACGGTACTATCCTTCTATTTTTCATACAATTTCTCTCTCCTCATAATAGCATAATTACGGATAATAGCAGGTCTCTCCTGGACAATTATCATCCGTATGTATACTTTATAGACAAAAACATATTAATTGTCAAGGCATCAATTAGCAACGTCAAGCAACGATGTCACTTGATATAGGAATACCGGTTGGCGGCCCGTTTACTGTACCTAAACCCCAGATCGAGCTGGTACTGGTAGACAATGTCAAATGGCTCCATGTTCCTGTTGGCGCCCAGATTGCCGTTGTCCAGGGCTACAATGCCGTTTACAAGCAGGGTCCAGTGCTTTAAAAGGGGGAACTCCATTCCCGCAAGGCCGGCAACGCCGACGTCAAAGTAGTTCCAACGATCCGCATTTTGAAAATAGAGGTGGAAGCCCGGGGAAAGGTTAAAACGGATATACCGCCACATATAGAGTTCAAAGTTGATCCCCCCAAACATATCCAGGGCAAAACGAAACACATTCACCGGATACTGGGGAAAATTATTAAAGGTAAAAAAGGCGGGGTAATACGCCGCAAAACGGATCATGCTGTTCAGGGGCTGCATATCCACCGTCTTCATCCCAAAATAGAGGCCGGGCATAAAATCCCTGAAAACAAAGTTACTCCTTCCCGGCTGCTTGATGATCCGGGTGATCCACGCAGCGGTAAGCCCTTCATTAAGGATGAGAAAGGGTTTGGGAAGAATCCGGGGCCGCTCCTCCGCTCCGTCTCCTGAAAAAACCCCGGCTTCAGGAGAAGCTTCTCCGGTTTTCCCGGCGTTTCCGGGGGCTTCCCGGTCTCCGGCAGAATCGACGGAAACGGCGGCTTCGGCAGAATCCGCTGCCGGCTGTACCGGCAGCCCGGACGATGCCTCCCCGGCCGCGGCGCCAAGGGAAAAGAGACTGCCCATCAACAAAAACAAGATGATTTTTTTCAAATCCAAACCCTCAATTAGCGATCTTGTAAAGCGTAAGGGGAACAAGATCCGTACTGCTCGGCCAGTTCAGGTAGAGCATATTCCCCCGGATGTCCCATTCACTGACCACCTGTAGTTCAATATCGGAACAGGTAAAGGTCAGCACGTTGAGCAACACCGTATAATCCCCCTGGTAATTCACCTTTTCCCGGGACCGGGGATTGGTTATGACCGCGGCGAAGGTTCCGTCATTGAAAAAAGAAATGACATCCCCCTGGTTATCCGCCCACTTCCCGTAGAGGGGCACCGGTTCCGCACAGGAACAGAGGAGGAAGACTAAGCCCAGGACCGGCAGGGCCAGACCCTTCAACACTGCGGATACCTTAAACTGCTTCACCGTTTCTCCCCCACAAGCCAGTTGACCTCCCCCCGGGGGAAACCTTCCGGTTCAATGCCATAGGTTCCGCCTCCGGCGGCGCCGCCTTTAATCTCAACATTATCATAGTAGACCTTCCCGGGATACATCCCTGTACATTCCATAGTACCGTCCATTTTGCCGTTACCGCTTATGCTGGTAGTCGTATTGGTGTTTCCGGTGACGGCGAAGTAAACGCCCCGGCTGCTGTCACCGCCGATAAAGAAATCCGCATAGTTTTCATAGCGCATGATGATCCGCGCCCCCGGGTTCTCAATCCTGGCATCGTAACTGATGCTGCCGCTGATGGTCCCGTATTTGATCTCGGACCCGAGCTTGTCCATGTTGTTTGGCTTGTGCATGAGGGTAAGTTTCTTCTGGGACGACAGAACGGTTTTGTTGTATTCCAGCATGTACTGTTCGTAACTCAGGGCGCCGTAACCGGCCAGGGTATCCGACCATGCGGAACCCTGCCCCAGCTCGTTCAGGGACAACAGGCGGTAGTAGTACCATCTGCCCACCCTGGCGGCCCTGTTTTGATCTATAAAGGAAAATTCACCCCCACTTCCCCCGGGAATGGGGTTGGTTGTGATCCTGCGGAAGCCCGAATCCGGTTCGGCCGAGCGGTATAGGTGATAGAATGCGGGCTCTTCATCCGCCGGTTTTTTCCATCCAATCCGTACCGGATACACCCCGGAACCGTTGGGCGCCTCACCGGCAAGGAACGCTCCCCGGGAGACATGCTGTATCAGAGCCGCCGCAGGGTGGGGAGAAACAGTGGCGCCGGGAACGCTTTCCACGGAAAGACTGTTAAAGGTGCTAACCCGGTAAAACCGGTAGACAGAATAATCCCCTACCCCATCGGCGTGTACGTATCCATCACTCCCCACCGGAACCGGGGCGGAGACGGTTCTCAGCTCATGAAAGGGCCCTGCGGAATTGTTGCTTCCGTAGACCCTGTAAGACCAGGCCGCCTGCTCTGCCGGAGTCCCGATGACGGGGAACCATTTGAGGGACACAAGGGTCCCGGATTTCTCCGCCAGCACCGTGACGGGGGGGCTAAGGATGAAGGCCTCCACCGGATCGGAAAAAGGTCCCTTGAGGGCGGTTCCGCCGCTTCCCGTCCCGGAGGGCTGAACCTGGTAGTAGTAGAAGATACCCGGTTCAAGGCCGGCGGTATCCTCCCAGAAGGCGGCAGTTTCCCCCCGGGCCAGGGGCGTCAGAGAAGAGTCCGCCGAACTGTAGCGGTAGACCGCATAGGTAACCCCGGGGGCCGGATCGGGGACCCATTCAACCCTGATTCGGTCGGTATGGTGCCCCCGTCCAAAACCCGCGGCCAAACGGACCGACAGCTTTCCGGGGGCGTTTTCTGCAATGGCATACCCCAGGGCAAGGGGACCCGCCGCGCTGGGAACCTGCAAAGGGGTAAGGGCCTCCACGGAATAGTAATAATCCCGGTTTTTTTCTATTCCGGCATCCCGGTACCAGTTCTGATTCCCAAATACCCGGGCAACAGCCAGGGGAGCGGCGCCGCTTGCATATTCGGAACGGTACACCCGGTAAGAGGCCGCCCCCTTCACCCTGTCCCAGTCCACCCGGATCTCAGCGCCGGAGACCCCCTTGCCGGCTCTGACATTCCGGGGGAAAGCAAACAAGGTCCCCATCCCCACTGCCGAAGGAGAACTTGGGTCCAGCCCGTTACGGACATTCTCCGCACGGACCCGGTAATAGTACCGGTTCCGGTACTCCGGCCGGGCTTCGGAAGGATTCTGCCCCGGTTCCGGGATGATACTATCGGTATAGGAGGTGGCGTACACAAAGGCTTCCAACACCTCAAAGTCCCCTTCCGCCGGTTCCGGGGGGAAAACGTCCTCGGACAGAGGCTCCAATACCGCCCGTTCAACGCTGTAAGAGGAAGCCCCCGCCACGGCGTTCCAGCCAAGCCTGATAACCGAAGGGGACTGGGCATCCGCCACATAGAGCTGGGTTGGAGCTGCTAAGACGATGGGTTCCGTTGAAACCGGCTGGAGCAGATCCTGTAGGGAACCTAAATCAGAGCTCCCCCGATTCAGGGCAACCTTTTCCTGAAACAGATCGGCGCATCCCGGGAGAAGGGCTGCAAAAACCAGCAACCCGGACAGGGGAAGGAATTTTTTCATTGGCCGCTCCACAGGGGACTCGTCTCCGTCATGCCCGGCTCCCCTTCAAGGTAGGCTTCCACCTGGAAAGAATAACCCAAGCCGGGGACAAGACCCCCTATTACTGCGGAAGGCTCCCCCGGAGCGGAACCGTCCACCGGAATCTGATCCCTTTCAATCTCCCCTTCAAAACAGTACACCGTATAACGGACGGCTTCTTTATACGTGGAGGGTTCCGCATTATTCATATACCAGTACACCATCCTTGCCGTATCCGGATTCGCAGGGTCGGGCACAACATCGCTAATCTCCGGCCGGGCCATGCTGGTTCCCCGGACCCAGCCGCTTTTGGGGGATAATTCATCCCGGTTGTTCAGGGCCGCAACCCGGAAGTACAGATCCGCCCCCGGAGGCACGGCAATATCGCAGTCCGTGGCCGCGTCGGCGGTTTCCGCACAGGGAACAAATTCTTCAAGGGGGCTGCTGCTCCGGTAAACGATGTACCGTACCGCCCCCGGGACCCCTCTCCAGGAAAGGGTAATGACCCGCTTCTTCCCCTGGGACGCGCCGGGCTCTTCCGGAGCGGTAAGGATTCCGTTGCTGCTGCTCCCAATGTTAACAGGTTCCGGCAGGAGCTGGGCCCCGCAGGAGGCAAACAGCATTATCAGCACGGAAAACCCGGATGCAACGGGTATACGCCGTTTCTTGATCATCCACAACTCCCCTTCGGAAGAGGATAAGGCCCCATCAGAATCCTATCCCCCCGGGAACGGAAATACGGGGAACCTTGATCTTGTCCGTATTCTCCCAGGTGTATATTCGGGGCATCCCCCCGACGGAAACATCCGTTGACTCTCCATCAACCGGCTCGGAACTGCCGTCTACCGGATTGTGAAGCTGTCGTTCAGACCCGGGCAGGAAGATCCGTACCGTTTTCGGCTCCGGAGAATCCCCTTCCCCCCATATAATCAGGGTATGCCTGGCCTCCCCCTCAAAGTAAAACGCCCGGATATTATACAGGTTTTCCGCCCCTACAGGCAGGCCCGGCCTGTAGGCCGTACCGGGAATATGCCGGCTGCAGAGGGCATAGGCTTCCTTTCCCCCCTTGGGGGTATAATCACGGTTGAGGAGTCCAAAATAATCCTCCGAATCGTCCGGGTTCCTTTCGGCGGGATCGAAAAGCTGATACCAGAAAACATGGACGGCGCCGGCGGTGGCGAGGCTGACTATGGTCTTAACCACCTGTTCAGGCATGTTTTCTTCGGAAACCTTGGTAAGATAGGAGCCCCCTGTGGGGAAGCCTACCTCGGTTACCCATATTTTATCGTCAAAGTGGTAACCGGCAAGAATCTCCTGAACACCGGTGAATATAGCCGCCGAGCTGAAGGCGCTGAATGAATAGGGATGGTAGGAGAGGGCGTCAACCTGCTCCATAGCCCCCGACTCGAACAAGCCCCGGATCCACTCTTCCGTTGCCAGGGTGTTAAAGGCGCCCCCCACAATCAGCGCTCCGGGATCCGCCTCCCGGATAGCCGCCGCGGCTCTTTTGGTAAGCTCATAAAATTCTGCGGCCGTTCCGGTCCAAAAGCGGCTTATATTGGGCTCATTCCAGATCCCCCAGGCGTCGACAGAGCCCTTATACCGTTCCACCGTCTTTTTTACATAGGCGCAGTACAGATCAAGCTGTTCCGGGGAAATATAATTCCGGGACTGCCCGTCCCCGTAGAGCCAGCTTGTATCGTAGGCCAAAACCGCAAAGATCTTCTTGCCGTGACTTTTTCCGTTTCCTATATAGGCATCGTAATCGGCGAAATTCCAGTTACCCTTTCCCGGCTCAATCGTACTCCAGTTGAAGGTTCTGAGCATCCAGGACACCCCCATGTCATCGAGCAGTTTGTATTCCTGTACCTCATTCCTGGACCCCGCATGAACCATCCCCAGGAGATCCTGGGGAATCTCTATCCGGATTTCCGGTTCCTCAGGATTATAGGCGGAATCACAGGCAAGAAAAACAAGGACAGGTAGTATTAAAAGCGCCCGCAGATGTTTTCTCATATCGTTCCTTCGGCAGCCAGAGGACAACCTTGATCATGCCGTATATCTTCATGTTTGAAATTATATTTGAAAAGTCTAAAACCGGCAAGGCATTAGGATTCCGCCGGGATTCCTCTTTTTACCCTTGTATGACAGCCCGTAGAGTACAAGGCCGGTGTTTATATTCGGAAGTGCGGTTTAATATCCCGCCGAAGCTCCGGTTTAAGCCGGCATGTGGAGACTCATTTTAGCCGGGAAAACCTGCGGCCCGCCCATTGCAGTATCACCACCAGGGCGATAAAAGCAAAACCTAAAAGATCGCTTACTATCCCCGGATCGATGAGTAAAAGCCCCCCGGCGACGGCCATAATCCGTTCGGCAAGGGAAACCCGGCGCAGCATATACCCCTCAAGGCCCACGGCAAGTCCGAACATGCCGATACAGGAACTAACCACGATCCGGACAACCTCAAGGGCGGTGGTATTGATGAAAAGCATGGCCGGGTTAAATACAAAGATATAGGGGATAATGAAAGCGGTAATGGCCAGCCGGGTGGCGATGATCCCGGTTTTAATGGGGTTTGCTTTAGCAATAGCCGCCCCTGCATAGGCGGCAAGGGCGACCGGGGGGGTAATATCCGCCACAATCCCAAAATAAAACACAAACATATGGGCGGCCATAACCGGAACCCCCATGCGGATCACAATGGGGGCTGTAATAGTAGCCATGATTACATAGTTTGCGGTAGTGGGAATTCCCATCCCCAGGATAAGGCAGGCAACCATGGTGAGGATCAGGGCGAGGAAGATACTGTTATTCGCCACTGTAAGGAGCAGGGAAATGAGGACCTGCCCCAGACCGGTAAGGGAAACAATACCCACCACAATGCCGGCAATAGCGCAGGCCATGGCGACCCCGATGGTATTCCGGGCCCCGCCCCCCAGGGCATTCAGGAAAGAAGCAGGGGTAAAACGGGTATCTTTCCGGATCATACTCACCGCTACCGCCGCAAGGATGGCAAAACAGGCTGCATAAGCGGGGGTAAATCCAAGGCTCATAAGGGCCACCAGGATAATTACCGGCAGAAAAAGGTAGCCCTTAAAAAAAAGAAGCCTGCCAAAGCGGGGAATAGATTCCTTGGGAACCCCCCGGAGACCCAGCTTCTTCGCCTCAAAGTGAATCATAAGAAAGATCCCCGTAAAGTACAGCACCGCCGGCAGGATGGCGGAAACGGCGATTGCCGGATAGGGAATACCGGTAAGCTCCGCCATAAGGAAAGCGGCGGCCCCCATGATGGGAGGCATGATCTGTCCCCCCGTAGAAGCGGCGGCCTCTACCGCGGCGGAAAATTCCGGCTTATACCCAATCTTTTTCATTACCGGTATGGTAACGCTCCCGCTCCCCACGGTATTGGCCACGGAACTTCCCGAATACATCCCCTCAAGGGCGCTGGCAATCACCGCCACCTTGGCGGGTCCCCCGGAAGCGAATCCCGCCACCGAATTGGCAAGATCGATAAAAAAGGAAGCGATCCCGGATTTTTCCAAAAAAGACGCGAGGAATATGAACAACACGATAAAGGTGGAACAAACGCCGATGGGGGTTCCAATAATGCCGTCGGTGGTATAGAAAAGCTGATGTACCACCCGGCGGAGGGAAAATCCTGCGGCAAAGGCATAGGTGATAAATCCCGCTGCCACTACCAAAATAGGGATTCCCACCACCCTCCGGCAAAGTTCCGCAAGGATCACAATCCCCATAATCCCCATCGCAACATCCAGGGGCTGCAACATGATAGCCCTGGCTATGATGGCCTGAAAATTTATGGTATAATAAAAAAACGCGATACTTCCCGCAGCCCCTAATACCAAATCGTACCAAGGCACGTGGTTTTCCCGCTCTGTTTTATTCCGGCGGATGGGATAGAGGACATAACCGATGAAGATAAGGATCCCCAAAAAGGCGCTGCGGCGTACCTGTTCGGGAAGAGAAATGACCAGGGTAACCCAAAAGACATAAACGGTAAATATGAGGAGCAAGCCCTTCACAATAGCGCCGGGAATCCCCGAAAAATGACGCACATGGGATTCCCGGTCAAACTGGGCAACAAGCGCATCGGTTTCCTCTCCGGATAAAGTATGGATCGACTGATCCTCCCCGGCCATATTGGTCATAACACTCCTCCTTTTCCGGCAAATCCCCTTTCAACCCGGAAGCTGACAGGGGCATTTTTCCCGCAAAGACCTCGCAGGCTCACCGGTTCATCGCGGATCCATAAAATATGGTCCGAAACGGTCCCTACAATATAGTTAAGTTCCCGGTAGGATTGGGTAAATCCGGTAATGACCAGGACATCCCCTTCCCGGCTAAGGGTCTGTCCCTCCTCCGGAGCAGTTTGCATCCCCGCTCCGAGGGAACTGAACCGGGCGGCCACCGGCCAAATCCGTTTTTTTTCTATTTTAAAGGTGTCCCGAACCGGCGTTTGATTCACCGAATGGATAAATTCTATCGAAAATTCTCCTCCCTCCGGAAGGGCCCAGGACCCGTATATTTTCCCGGAACGGGAATCCCTCACCACCAATACGGAGGCTCCCCGTTCTTCGGCAAGGATCTTAAAAACTACCGCCCCGGAAATAATCAGGGCGGCTAAAAGTAAATTAAAAACAAGGCCGTACCAAACTTTCATACCCGGAATACGGGAACGGTTTATTTTAAAGCGCCGATTTCACGAAAATATTTTTCCGCTCCCGGGTGGAAGGGTACGGAGATTCCCTCTACCGCATAGGCAGAGGACAATTCGGACCCCTTGGCATGGGCCGTTTCAATTTCCGCCTTGCTTTCAATAAGGGTTTTGGTAAGCCGGTATACCGTATCTTCCGAAAGTTTATTGCTCACAATAAAGGTTGCCTTTACCGCTACGGTTTTTACCGCGGCGCTTTGTCCCCGGTAGCTTCCCGCAGGAATGGGGAACTGGGTATAAAAGGGGTACTTTTGCTTGAGCCGGACCGCATGGGCATCATCAATGTCCAGCACAACGACATCCTTTCCGATGGCAAGATCCACAATGGCGGTGGTAGGCGCTCCGGCAACGCAAAAGAAGGCATCGATCTTATTATCCCGAAGGGCATCCGCGGAGGCGCCGAAACTCAGGTTCTGCTTGTTAATATCGTCAAAGGTAAGGCCATAGGCTTCCATAATCTGCCGGGCATTGAATTCGGTACCGCTCCCGGCATCCCCGACGGACACATTTTTACCCTTCAGGTCTTCGACGCTTCTGATTCCCGCAGCAGAATTGGCGACAACCTGGCATACCTCGGCGTAAAGAGCCGCCATGGTGGTAAAGTCGGTGATCTTTTCCCCGTTAAAGAGATCTACCCCCCGGTACGCATAATCCATCACATCATTTTGAACGATGGCAAGCTCTACCTCTCCCGCGGCGATGAGTTGAATATTCGCCTTGGAAGCTCCGGTAGACTGGATGGTAACGGCAACGCCGGTCTTGTCCGAAAGGATCTGTCCCACCGCCGAACCGAAGGCATAATAAGTCCCCGTATTCCCTCCGGTAGCCATCCGGATCTGCTGAGCCCCGCCTTTGGCATAAAGACCCATCCCCAATGACAGGAACAATGCCGAAATAAGGACAACTTTTCCCAGTTTCATTATCTCCTCCTCTAAAAGCATATAATTCGGGAAACTCCCGCTCCCTGTATAGTGATTCTTTAACTATACGGTCTCTGTGTGAAAAAATGCAAGACTTCAAGGGGCAACAAACCGGATGGGCCGTCAGTCACCAAAATTAATTTACCTGAGGTTATTGAAATACTCTTGCTCTGTGTCTATAATAACTGTATATTTGCGTTATTTATGGAAAATTTGTTTGATTTTAAGAAAGTAGTACAGCTTTCCGTAATAAGGGTGTAACTATTCAAAGGGCGCTGTTACCATGCGGCGGACGCCGCCGGATCTCCGGTCCGGCAACAGGTCCCTTACCGGTTCTTTGTACACCGGCCTCTGCCCGGGGTTATCCGCAATAAACCGGTTGAATAGTTACTGCAGGTATAAAAAAGGAAGCGTATATGAAAAGAATTTTGCTCGTATTCCTCTCCGTGTTCTTTTTGGCCTCCTGCTCCAACCCGGTTTTAAAATGGATAAAAATTCCCGATGGGGGACAGGGCCGTATAACCAGCCAGTCAGATGGAAAGGAGATCGTCTCCTTTTCCTTCGATATTGAGGGGGAAATAGACCTTCCCATTGGCAATAATCCTGACAGTACGGGGAAAATCCCCATTGCGGTTATCCTGCCTGAGGGAACCGACGCCAGGTCCCTCAGCCCGGCAGTGACCTATATAGGCAAGTCCCTTAGCCCCGCTTCCGGTGAAGCCGGAGACTTCCGTTCCCCGGTGTTCTATACGGTTACCGGCGAGGATGGTTCAAGCCGGGATTATATAGTCCGGGTCTATGTCAAAGATGATGCAAGCAAGGCGATTGTCCGTTTTGCCATCGATGTATCCGGAGGGTCCGGAACCGGTGATTCGACGTTGACCGCGGAGGGGGTCATAGATGAAGCGGCGGGCCTTATCACCGTAAGCGTCCCCGCGGAAACAGATATAAAATCCCTAACCGCCCATATCACCCACACCGGCGCAACCGTGCTGACCCCCCTGAAGCAGTCTTTTATGGATGAAACCTTTATCAGTAACGGTGACTTTTCAAGTCCCGCCGAGTGGACGGTAATTGCCCGGGATCATACAACAAAAACCTATACGGTTACCGTATTCAAGGAAAAGAGCCATGACAAGGAGATAACCCACTTCAGTTTTGGCATTTCCGGTGAGAACGCCATAATCGGCGGGGAGCCCCGGTCTGACGGGAAGTACCCCATCCTGGTTGTTATTCCTGATACTACGCTTGTGGTCAACTCGTCTCTCCCGGGCAATACGGCGGATATCACCAATATAGCGCCATTTGTCAGTTATAGAGGGGTATCCATAAGTCCCGGGCCGGATACTCAGCTGAATTTCAGTAATTCCTCAAATCCGGTGCCCTATACGGTAACGGCGGAAGATCGCAGCACCAGGGACTATGTGGTCTCCGTCATCCGGAAGGATGACGCCTTCGACTCCCTGGCCCAGATAACCGGTTTCTATTTTGCAGATCCCCTGGTTGAAGGGATCATTGATGAAGCCGCCAAAACCATAGTCCTTACGGTACCCCCGGGAACCAACATAGGGGCCCTCCGGCCGGAAATATACTATACCGGTGCATCGATAAGCCCCAGAGACGGTCAGCCAAAGGATTTTACCAATCCGGTAGTATACACGGTACAGGCCCATAACGGGACAACCCAGTCATACACGGTTTCGGTATTTACCGCGGCTGCGCCCAAGATCGATGTGGCCGGTACGGAGGATGAAAAGGTGGATATGGGTATCGATGCGAAGGGAGATCTCATAATCTTTGTGGAGCTTCCCGTCTACATCACTAATCCTACTATCAAGATCACCTACGGGGAAAACGCCGACAAGACCGAGACCAAAACCATCACCAACAACAATGTGTATAACAATATCATCATGGGGGAGAAAAACGAGTATAATGTGATAGTTATAAATCCCCTGCCGGATACTCCTTCACCCCCTGCCCCCACGGATCCGCTTTTTACGGTGGCTTCCATTAACGGCTTTTACTTTGTCAGCCCCCTGGCGATTGGGGAGATCGGGAAAACCGACGGGACGGAAGGAGCGGGAACCCCGGCGAATCCCTACCGTATTTCGGTAACGGTTCCCTACGGCACGGATCTGCGGAATCTGGCGGCTACCATCTGCTATACCGGCAGGGAGATTGTGGGGATTCCAGGTCCCAACCCCCTCAAGGACAATGCGAGGAGTTTTACCGCTCCGATGGACTATACGGTACTTGCCCAAGATGGTACAAATTCCAAAACCTACCGGGTAACGGTAACGGCAGCCCTCAACAACGCCAAGGAGATAAGCGCATTCTCCTTTAGCAGAGTTGCCCCGACAAGCGCCATGATAAGCGCGGCGCCCAATGCCAACGGTGAGTATCCCATTGTGGTAACGGTTCCCCAGGGACAGAGTATTGCCGGTTTAACCCCCGTTATCACCCATACCGGGGTATCCATTGCGGGAACCGGCATTGCTCCCCCCGGGGCTTTTGGGAATCCCGGCGTGGTTACGGCGGACTCGCCGGTTACAACCTTCAATTCAACAACGCCGGTAAAATACACGGTAACTGCGGAAGACGGCAGTACCAGAACCTATGCGGTAACGGTCCGTAATGCGGCGCCCCTGGAGGAGAATATTGAAATTACGGGCTTCTATTTTACCGAACCGCTGGCCGTGGGGGTGATTAACCAGGAGGCCAATACCATTACCGTATCGGTTCCGTCCAAAACCAATACGGCGAGCTTAAAGCCCGCGGTGTATTTTAAGGGTATGTCGGTTAAACCCGGTTCCGGTGTGGTAAATAATTTCAGCGGGCCGGTGACCTACACCGTAACCGGAAATAACGGGAAAACCCGGTCCTATACGGTCACGGTAAGCACCTTGGCATCAAGTACCAGCGACATCATCCGTTTTGGCTTTCCGGGGATACCTAATACCGAGACTATCATCGGTGCAGTTCCGGATGCGGACGGAACTTACCCAATTTCCGTCTGGGTTCCCACAGGAACGGATATCAACAACCGGACGCCGGATATTACCCATACGGGGGTAAGCATAACTCCGGCGCCGGGAGCATCCTTGAATTTCGACGCTCCGCAAACCTACACCGTAACGGCGGAAGACGGTAGTGTCAAAACATACAAGGTTACGGTAGGCGCCCAAAACAGCGACTCTAAACTCATAACCAGCCTGGTCTTTGAGGAAGTTCCGCTTGCCGGAGGAGGAACGACGCGGGCGGTCGCTTCCATTGATCAGAATGCCCATACCATAAGGGTGGAGCTTCCCTTTTCCGCTAATATAAGCGCCCTTAAGCCGGTCCTTACCTATATAGGCAAGTCGATTGCCGGACCGGGAGAAGGCGATAAAACGGCCAATCCTTTTACGGATACGGCAAGGAATTTCAGCAGTCCCCAAACCTATACCGTCAAGGATCAGAGCGGCGCAGGCCAGTCATATACCGTAACGGTGACACAGAAGAGTTCCATTGCGGTGAACTTTACAGGAGAAGTGGACAGTACGGTTATTGCCGCCAATGTTTTCGATCAAACCACGGGCGTCATTACCGTGACGGTTAATCCTGCCAATGTCACGGCTCCCTATGAGTGGTATGTCGATGGCGTTAAACAACCGGTTCCGAATACGCAGGAGACCTTTGCCTTGAATGTGGGAGACGGGACATTTATTCCCGGCAGGCACGAGATAATGGTTTCCGGGAAGAAAAGCGGCCTGCATTACACCGGTAAGGTGTACTTTACGGTAGCGGGGGGTACAAAATGAAAAAAAAGAACAACAGGTCTTTTAAGGTTCCGGTTTTTATTACCTGTGCGGTTTTATTGTTGGCCTGCGCGGTTTTCAGCGGCTGCAATCTCCTGTTTGAGGAACTCGACCCCCCTGCGGGCCCGTTGCCTGAAGGAACGGGACTGTTGTCCGTATCTCTTTTAGGATCGAAAGACAGCGTCCCGGATTCCTCCGTCCGTACCATGCTGGCCCTTAACCCTGAATTTACCCGCTATGAGCTGTACGTTTCCCCTAACCCGGAAACCGGCATCGATTCAAAGACCTATTCGTCCGACATGGCATCTTTTCAGCTTACGCTGCCCAATAGAACCTATACGCTTTCCGGGGCGGGTTTTACCGGGGATAAGCTGACCGCTAAAACCTGGAAGCTTGAAACAAAAAATACGGTAACCGAATCAATTACCGTAAACGGTGAAACCCAGACCAATGTAGCCCTGAAACTCTTCCCCTATATGGAGGATGAAATCTACGGTATTCTCCACTATTCCCTCAACTGGGATTCCGTGGGCCAGATACCCTCCCGGGCGGAACTGCTGATAGAACAGTACAACGACAATAATACGCCGGATAATTTTGATGATGACACCTGGGACCCCATCCCCATTTCCCTGATCGCGGGTGACGCCGCCGCCGGGGCACAGCGGGGCACGGTGATCCTGTTGCAGCGGACCACAGGGCTGGTTCAGCAGTCCGGCTCCCTGGAACTCCCCCCCGGGGAGTACCGGCTTACCACCACGGTAACCATGGACGGCCCGTACCCGCCGGTGAGCCGCACCGACATAGCCCATATCTTTTCCAACCTGACCACGCCGGCGGCCTTTTTCTACGGGTCCGGGGATCTTTCCGTCGCCACTGTCGGGACGGATACGGGATCGGGCTTTATCACCCGTTTTAATTTCAGCCAAACCCCCAATGCGGTTTCGGTAGTCGGGACCAGCCCCGGCCCCGACGGAACCCGCCTCATCATGGTGATGGTTCCCACCGGAACCAATTTGAGCAGCCTTACCCCGGTGGTGGAATG
>JAITJI010000101.1 GCA_031279015.1 Spirochaetaceae bacterium | reverse complement strand
GGGATGCCGTTCTGCGAAGCAACGCCGGGAAAGGATTCGGCGGAACCGGGACAGACCGCCGCTCCAGAGGGGAGCTTCCCGGCGGGCTCGTACTCCACAGTTCCATCCGTACCATGACCCGAGCCGCTGCCGGTACCCTGCCGCTGCCCGGGCCTCTGGCCCTTCTCTTCGGGTGGCTGGGAAGCTGGCTTACCGGGGGTTCCTATAATACAGCTTTATACCTCAGGGAACTCGCAAAGTACGACCCGGAGATTCCCATCCACTTCCGGGGCGGCGGTGTGGGCGACGATCTCTCCCTTGAGTTTACCCGGCTTGACCGGATACCGGGCTTCAGGAATGCTACAGTTTACCGCGGCAGGGAAGGACATCAGTCCGCAACGCCGGGAAGCAAACAGGCTCTGAACATGTCGGAAGGATTGGAGGATATCCAACGGTGGTTTACAGATCATTCAGAATCTACCGGTGATGCGGGCATACCGGACTTGTTTAAGAATCATGGGGTCTATTAAAAACCAGTGGACAGGATCGATAAAACATAGTAATATGATAGGTATACTCTACCATAAGGAGGCATGTAATTGGGTTTATTTATTGCCCGTATTTCAAGCAGCGCCCTGGGCGTTCTTTTTGTCGTATTTGCCTTTATTCTGCAGATCCTTTTCCGGCGGACCAAACTTCCAGTCATCGGGCTGCGGATTCTCTCGGCCATCGGCATCATAGGGGGAGCTTACATCATCGCCTCCTCGATTCGGAATCTCCTGCGATATGCCACCGGGGTCTCAAGCATTGTTACCGTTTCGGCTCCCTTCCTGGCCTTTGCCCTGGCGCTGACCATCTATTTTTTGGTAATCCTTTTAAGCGCCTCCAATCCCAGGGTTTGGCGGATCCCCTGTTCCGGTTTGACCGTGGCGATCCTGGCTTCTCTGCAGCTGGTCTTTGCCCTGTTTAATCTTATCCGAAACTGGAACAATCTAACCCGGGGAGGCATGAAGGAGTACCTTTATATCCAACTGCTGGCCCTGGTCTTTATTATTGTTGATGTCCTGCTCTTTCTAATAATATTTATCAGGACAAAGCAATTTGCAGAAACAGCCGGTACGGAATCCCCGGCGTTTCGTAAACAATAGGCGTAAGGAGGGAATCATGGCCCCAAAAATCCAATCCCGGTTGGGCGCAACACCGGAACATTATGCACGGCTGGGCCTGAAAAAGGGTATCGTTGAACAGTGGGAGGATGGGACCCGTACCAACAGCGGGGAAAAGGGTACCTACGAGTGGTGGTACTTCGATTCCCACATGGACGACGGAACCACCCTGGTGATCGTCTTTTATACCAAACACATGATGTCCCCTGGGGGGCCGCCGGTCCCCCACGTGACCATATCCCTCGTAAACGCCGCTGGTCAACCCTACGCAGGGGAATTTGAGGTTTCCGGAGCACTTTTTACCGCTTCCAAAGAGGGCTGCGACGTACAAATTGGCCCCTGTTACTTCAGGGGGAATCTTCGGGAGTACGATATCTATTTTAAAAATGACCGGGCCGAGGCGACGGTACATCTTACGGGTAATGTGCCCCCCTGGCGTCCCGAAACGGGACATCTTTTTTTTGGGGAAAGGGATGAGTATTACTTCGCCTGGCTGCCATCAGTACCCGAGGGTGTTGTGGAAGCCTCTATCACTCTGGACGGGAAAACCACCCGTCACACCGGTACGGGCTACCATGACCACAACTGGGGGAACATCAATATGCGTAGCATCCTTAACCACTGGTACTGGGGCCGGGCCAAAATCGGGGACTACCGGGTTATCACCTCCTATATCTATGGGGAAAAGAAGTATGGTTACAACGAATTTCCCATTTTCCTGATCGCCGGGAAAGACCGGATCATCGCCGATGACGCGGCAAACCTGACCTTTACCGCTTCCGGTGAATTCGTTGAAGAGCAGACCGGTAAGCCCGTACACAACCGGCTGGTCTACGATTACAACGATGGTAAGACCCGTTACCGGGTCAGCTACCAGCGGCAAAAGAGCATCGTTAATTATAAGATGATTGGGGAACTACGGGGATTCATTAAATTTCTGGCCCGGCTTGCAGGTTTTGACGGCGCTTATCATCGTTTTACCGGCAGCGCCATCCTGGAACGCCTGGAAGGAGACCGGGTGGTAGAAAAATTAGTAAATCCCGCCATCTGGGAACTAATGTACTTCGGCCATATTCCTCGTTAGGGAATGTATCCTGGCTCTCCTGTGCTGCCGCTGATTATCCAGGAATTCCGCCGGGTCCCCATGCAGCGCCAGTAACGGTGTTTTCTCCAGGGTGGTTTCCGGTCCCTCAAAGGTTGGAGTATATATCCTCCATAAAGGTCAAGGCCCCCCGGTAACCGGCGCAGCTACGGTTGTAGATGAGCCGTTCCGTGTTGGGGTAACAGGCGATGAAGTGCTGAATCCCGTGTTTCATGGCGAACTCCCCTTCATTGGTGCTGCCGATTATGAGGCTTGTTTCGGGGAACCGTTCCAGGGTTTGGTTTATCTCCCACTGGTCACCCGAGTAAACCAGTTCCGGCGGACGGGATGACTCAAGATGGAGCAGCTGATCCTCAATGCGTTTTTTATCCTCCGGACGGAACACCACGTCGGTGATGATGGCTACTTCCGGGGTAAAGCTGTAATCATTTGCCAGAAAACGGGTGATGGGTATGACATTGGTCGATTCCCCCACCACAGCGAAACGGCGCCAGCTTTGAAGGCCCAAGCCGGTCTCCAGATACCGGTAGAGGTAACGTTCCTCTTCTTCGATAATGATTTCCGCTTTGCCGCTCCGCCCGGTTGCCTCCCCCACCGCCCGGAGAAAGGCGTTGGTGTCGGTGGCTCCCAGAGGCGCTCCGGGCCAGCGGAGACTGGCGATGCCGAAACGGGCTCTGTATTCCTCTGTGGCATCCCTGAGGAGCCAGGGGTGGAGGATGATGTTGAGGGAAGCCCGGGAGGAATGGCGGATATCGGCTATGCCCTGATTATGGGAGAAGAAGGTGTTTGCCCGGAGCCCTAGTCCGGAGAGGAGCCGGAGGATCTCCTCAAAGTTCCCCTCCCAGTAGGGATCGTGGTAAGGCATGATCCCCAGCACATTGACCAGATCTTCTTCCCGGGCCTCCGGCGCGGGATCGACGATGTTGTCCAGGAGGGCCTTGATAGCTATTTCGTAGCCCCGGTAGCTTTCTCCTAGAAAACCCGCAGAATTGACCGCATAGACCGGGGCGCCCTGTTCCTGATATTTCCGGACTACGCTTTGCACATCGTCCCCGATTATCCCTGCGGTACAGCCCGTAAGAACAAAAAAGGCATCGGCATCGAATATCTCAAGGGCCCCCGCAATGTGTTCCTCCAATTTTTTTTCACCCCCAAATATCACTTCCTTTTCCAGCATGTTGGTACCTGGCAGGGCGGTATAGGCGACGAAGTAGGGAAGCCGGAGGCTTCCCTGGCTTGCCTCCCCAGCGGTGGTTTGCATACCACAGCCCGGACCGGAATGATAGATGGGGACCACCCGCCGGATGGCGGAGAAGGTTGCGTTTGCTCCGCCCAGGGCACAACTGCCGTGGGGGTTTTCCAGAATAACTGACATATTTCCCCTTTCCTCCTGAATGACCCGGAAAAAACTAATGCTTGTCTGTTTGAAAGGATCCGTGCAGAAATACATAGTATTTTATTCTTGCGCGGGTCCTACTTCTGCCTTGCGTATAGCCCTCTTCAACGGCCCCTAAAATTTCTTGATGAATTTAAAGGGATCCTCATCGTACCAACTCTTTTTATAGGGCAGAGTCCCGTATTTGGCTATTTTTTTGTTGTACCCCGGGTTTTCCAACTGGTTTGCGATCTTGCTTCCTAGGTATACGAGGTTACGATACCCCATGGTGGGTCGTTTGATGTCCAGTACATGGGTGGTTGGCAGCCCCAGCCGGGCAGCCCAGATCGGTACGCCGATGAAGATGTCGGGTTTTAGTTTATGAAGCATGTTTACCTGTTCAAAGGGCATCATGTTTCCGATGTCAACGGTAAAACCACCGTAGAGCTCGTTGAGGTACTGCATATCGAGATGTACATCGTCATCGTATATCGGGGTGGTCATCCCCACAAGCTGCATGCCAAAGTCGTTTATCAGGGCGGCCCCTGCAAAACTGCGTCCCGTACCGCCGCAGATAACCGCCCGTTTACCCGTAAGCCTGCGGCGCAGATCCGTTATCAGGGGCAGGTACTGTTCCTGCTGTTTTTTGATGTAGGCTTCCGCTTCTTCGGTTTTACCCATTATGGCGGCGATTCCCCGGAGCCATTTGTCCGTGTTGCGGGTACCGATGGGCATGATGGTGTGGGAATAGGGGATGTCATACTTTTCCTTGAGATCCTTCATAAATTCATCGGCAAAAACCTTGCATATCGCCGTGGAAGCCTGGGCCCTGGTAATACGGCGGATCTTTTCAAGAGAAGAATAAAAGGGAATATAGTTGATAGCGATGCCTATCTCTCCCAGAATCCGTTCAATTTCCGTTTGATCCGCAAAACTTACCGTGGGGGGCGCAAAGAGGTTGAGAAGCCCCGGTATGGTTCCTTCCCGGGGCTCATCTTTCAGTATATACTTGTTAATTGCCAGAAAAGATGCATCGTAGCCGGAAGCGCAGATTTTGGATTTAAACCCTTCGCAGTGGACAGGGATGATGATGGCTTCCTGGTTTGCTTCCTGAAACTCCGCAGCTATGGTATCCACATCGTCACCGATGATCCCCGATGCGCAGGAGGTAAAGATGAAGATCAATTTTGGATGATACCGGTCCGTTGCCAGGGCCAGGGCTTCCCGTAATTTTTTCTCACCCCCATGGATCACATCCTTTTCGTCCAGATTGGTTACGATGATTCGGGCATTGCGCAGGGGAAAACTGCCACGGTGGGCCTGACCGACCCGGAACCAGTCATTGGCCATGCTGCAACAGCCTGCACATCCTAAGGGCGAATGGACGATAAAGGCGGAATCTTCCATAGAAAGGAGGGCCATTACCGAGTTGATCTGCTGGCACTGCAAACCCTGACTAAAACTCCGATCCGCCCGGGCAAGGCATTTTTTTTCATACTGTTTCGCCGCTTCCCGGCTTCCGCCGCCCCAGTCGGTGTAGGTTAGGGTATCAGGGCGGTTCTCCCGGATTCCCGCATAGTCCCTCATTAGAATTCCCCCAATAATAAATGATAATTTTTATATAGGCAAAACATAGCTGCTTCCCAATAGGACAGGTAATCCTCTATGTTTAATAGGTTTATTATATCATAAAATTCCCGGGCCGTCAAGTTTTTTCCCGCCGCCTGTCTCGGTGTATCGGGCTGTGGTAAGATTTTGACATGATGAATTCGTTCTGCCAGGGTTAGATTTTCAATGATGCAATTCGGTTATTGACAAAAATTGCTGTTTTAAGGTATAATAATACGACTTTAATAATAAACGGTAAGGGGTGGAGTGATGGATTGGTTGCTTTGGATAATCCTCCCTCTTGCCGGGTTAACCTTAGGCTGGACAATTAGATGGCTGTATGCCAGATTCCAACTCACCGCATCGGAACAACGGGCCGAGCGGGTTAAACAGGATGCGATAAAAGAAGCTGAAGCTAAAAAGAAGGAGATCCTTCTTGAAGCAAAAGAACAAGTTATCCGTGAACGAAACCAGCAGGAAAGGGAGACTCGGGAACGCAGGGCCGAACTGCAACGATATGAACGGCGTGTCTTGCAGAAAGAAGAAATTATAGATAAAAAAACAAGTCAGATTGAGAAAAGCGAACAGGTTCTTGCCGAGAAGGAACAGACCTTACAGGCGCGGGATGCCGCCCTTGGTCGTGAAGAGGAACGGTACCGCTCCGAATTGGAGAGAATTTCCGGACTTACCACCGAGGAGGCCAAGGCGCTTATTATTCAGGATCTGGAAAATGAGGCAAAACACGATGCCCAGGCTCTTGTCAACAAGATTGAACAGGAAGCCAATCTGACGGGAGAAAAGAAAGCCCGGGATATCCTGGTAGCTACCATTCAGCGGCTTGCCACGGAGGTTACCGGAGATGTAACGGTCGCCACCGTTACCCTTCCTAACGATGAGATGAAGGGTCGTATCATAGGACGGGAAGGACGGAATATCCGTACTTTGGAGACCTTGACCGGGGTGGATATCATCATTGATGATACCCCAGAAGCGGTGGTTATCTCTTGTTTTGACCCGGTCCGCCGGGAAATTGCCAAGATCGCCCTGGAACGGCTTATCACTGACGGCAGAATCCATCCGGCACGGATCGAAGAGGTGGTTGCCAAGGTTACCAAGGACATCTCTCAGAAGATCTTTGAGGAAGGGGAAAAGGTCCTCTTTGACCTGGGGATACACAATATCAGCCAAGAGGCGATCCGCACTTTGGGGCGTCTCTACTTTCGTACCAGTTACGGTCAAAATGTGCTCTATCATTCCCGGGAAGTTGCCATTATTGCGGGGGTATTGGCCGCTGAAATCGGCGCCAACCGGGAACTTGCCAAGCGGGGCGCGTTGCTTCACGACATCGGCAAGGGGGTGGAATCCGATTCCGACCTAAATCATGCCGAAATTGGTATGGACATGGCCCGGAAAATGGGGGAGGATCCCCGGATTATCAACGCCATCGGGAGCCACCATAATGATATGGAGCCATCCTGTATTGAGTCGGTGCTGGTCCAGATTGCGGACGCCATCTCTGCCGCCCGGCCTGGGGCCCGGCGGGAAACCCTGGACAACTATATCAAACGGCTGGAAAATTTGGAGAACATCGCTGAGGGCTTTACCGGAGTGGATAAGGCATTTGCCATCCAGGCAGGCCGGGAACTGCGCATAATTGTAAACAACGATGCGGTAAATGACGAACAAGCCAGGGATCTGGCAAAGCAGATCGCAAAAAAGATAGAAAGCGACCTTCGTTATCCCGGTAGAATCAAGGTAACGATTATCCGGGAAACGAGGATCATCGAATACGCGCGGTAGGCGGATTCGATGTTTTAGAAAATGCGGGATCCGTACCCCGTGCCAGAAAAACGGAATACAGGCAGCTATTTGCTGTCCTTATCCTGGATCTCCAAGAGGAGGTCAATCTGCTTGAGGATATATTCCCGGAAGTGGGGATCCAGTTCCCTGAAAAGACTTACTAATTTTGTAAATTCCTCATCGGGGCGCTGGTTAAACATTTCACCGACGCCGGTTTTAAGCCATTCAGCATTCACATTAAAGGCAGAACAGATTAGCTTGATTATCCGGTCATTGGCCTTGCGTTTTTCCGTTTCAACCCCCGCAAGATATCCCCCGGAAAGGGAAATCACCCGGGAAAATTGAACCTGGGAAAGGTGCAAAGCTTCGCGTACCTGCTTGATACGACGATTGACCGATACTATAGGATCATTGGTCATTGTGATATACTACCATGTAAAAAACCGATTCGACAAGTTGTCGCAGGAGAAAAGCAGCAGGAAAGAAAGATTGACTTAATTGCTATATCATATTATAATTCTGCCATAGCATATATCATTAAAGGGGATGAGCGATGCCAATAGTGCCGGAAAAACCTTCAATGGATGAAGCGGAAAAAGAATTAATCAGGGCCGGTTATTGCCGATTATCTGACACGAATAAAAAACTGATCACCGGCGAGATAGAGGCGTTGTTGTTTGCCCAGGATGCCCAGAATAAGAAGGAATCGGGTAAACAGGCTTGATCATTTGACCCTGAAACAGATATAGTATCGTTCGGATCATAACAAGCCGGGGGATACCTATGCTGTGGTGTACAAACCGGACCTTCGTAATTGTCATTCTCTGCGGGAAGAGGTATTATACTGTATCGTGGAAACAGTAGTTGACAAACCGGGAGACTCTTTGCCGGCGGAATCGTCCCCTCTTATTTTAAAGGTTATCATGCTTGGCGATGTGGTTGGCAATCCGGGGCTGGAAGCGCTGGAGGCTTTGCTTCCCGGTCTTATCCGGGAGTATGCCGCAGACTTCGTTACGGCAAACGGTGAGAACGCCGCCGACGGGTTTGGTCTGACCCGGGAAACCCTGGAACGTATTCTGGCCGCCGGGGTGGATGTAGTCACTTCCGGAAATCATGTTTGGGAGAAGCGGGATTTCTGGCAAACGCTGGATACCGAAACCAGGATACTGCGGCCGGCGAATTATCCACAGGGGGCCGTTGGGCGAGGCTGGGTGCGTATCGAAAAAGCCCCCCCGGGGGGTTCCGGGGTTCCGGTTCCCTGGATCGTGATAAATTTGCAGGGCCGGGAGCTGATGCCGCTTATTGATTGTCCCTTTAGAAAATTTGACGCTATCCTGAATGGGGGAGTTCTGGCAGTTCCGGTGGAAGGGAGTCCATATACGGTTTCAGCGGAACAGAGTCCGTATACGCCGCCGGAAGCCCGGACAGAGGGGTCAAAAACCGGTGAAGTTCCCATCATTCTGGTGGATTTTCACGCAGAATCAAGCCGGGAAAAGGAGGCCCTGGGTTTTTACCTTGACGGACGGGCCGGCCTGGTTGCGGGGACTCATACCCACATACAGACCGCAGATGAGCGGATCCTGCCCCTGGGAACGGCTTATATCACAGATCTGGGCATGACCGGCGTGACGAACAGCATCATCGGTATGGATACAAAGATCTGTTTGGATAGGGCAAGGACACAGATCCTTTACCGGATGGAATGCGCCGGAATTTCAGATGGGCAAAGGGCTGCGCTCCAGGGAGTCGTTGCGGAGATTGACGGCGCCACCGGCAGGGCGGTTTCGATAAGGCGGATCCATACGAGTTAATGTGTACGCATTGATGTGTTTCCCCCGCCGGCATCAAAGAGTATCCTTGCCTATGGGGCTCCCAATCCATATTCCCTCCCCAAGGTAATCTACCCTGCGGCCTTCTATGAGGATCTGTACATCTTTAACGTTTGAAAATTCGGTGACGGTCCAGACAATTTGCCGTAACTGGGCGGCGTAGCCCTCTACCCCATAGGTGTTAAACATAAAATCTTCGCTGAAGTTGATATACGCAGTATTGCCCCGGACGGTGGTAGTCCGGGAGATGATCCGGGTCTCCGGAGGTATGAGGGAGATGAGGCCCTGTTCCCGCTCTTCCGCCGATGGACCTTGTAGTAGAGCCTGTAAAACATCAAGCATGGGCGAATCCGAAACGGCCAAACTTCTGGTTACCCGGGTCCGCAGAATGCTGCCATCCCGGTCTACCTGCACAAAATAGAGACCCCGTTCCCTCCGAACCGCTTCCCCGGATGATCCGGTAGGCTGGCCTGTGGCTGGTTGATTGGCAGCAGGCTGAGTTATAGGAAGTTGGCCTGTGGCAGGCTGACCCGTGGAAGGCAGGCTTGTGGCTGGTTCTAAAGGCGTCCCGGCAGGCCCGGGCTGATCTTCCGTTTCCACAGCATCGTAAGTTCCCGGGACATCACCGGAAACCCCGGAATCCGCGGCGGTTTGGTTATCGGCCGGAGGCTGTACCGCATCCGGGGCCGGCGTCTCCGGGATCGGCTCCGGGTTCTGTTGTTCCGCCGTAGGCTGGTTGAATAGACGCTCCTTTACCCCGGTTTTGCGGATGTTATTACGGATATTTTCCCAATTAACCACGAAAAGACAGAGGACGACGATGAAAAAGAGCAACCAAAAGATGAGCCATACCGGCTTTTTCCCCGTTTTTTTCCGGGAACGGGGGGTATTTCTCCCGGAATTATTTCGTTCCGCCACACATAAATGATACGGTGAATAGGTCTTGGGGTCAACGGTCCGCATTGCCTCATGTAAAAAGTCTGACCAAAAGAGTGTAAGTCGTTAATTGACAAGGAATTAGGCAGGGAGCTAATTAAAATTGGTAAACCCCCGGCCTTGCCGGAGGCACTTGATCCTATTTCTTCCTGATCTAAAAAATAACTTTCTCAGGCTGTAAATTCGCCAAATCCCTAAAACCAATAGTTATATCAAATAATTTATACGTATCAAACCGCAATACTCCCTGGTTATTCCTCTATGCCAGGAATGTCATCCATCCGTATATCAGCCGGGTTAGCCACTATGATGATTTCAGGGCATCATCAAAGGCTACATTGGAAGGTGAGAAATCGATCTTCCGTACAAACTCACAGGACTCTTTGGCGCCGTACTCTCGTTCCATTCCAGAATCTTCCCATTCTACCGAAAGGGGACCCTGGTAATTAGCTGCGTTTAATTCCCGGATGATATTTTCAAAGTTCACATCCCCGTGACCCAGGGAACGGAAATTCCAACCCCGCCGGGTATCTCCAAAGGTAATGTGGGAGCCGAGGATCCCCGCCTTACCATCCAGGGTTACCGCCGCATCTTTCATGTGGACATGGTAGATGTATTTGGCGAAATCCCGGAGGAAGACATGGGGTGTGACACCCTGCCAGATCAGGTGGGAAGGATCAAAGTTGAAACCCAGAGTTGGCCGGTAGTTGAATTCCTTCAAAAGCCGTTCGGCGGTGTAGTAATCGTAGGCGATCTCCGTGGGATGCACCTCCAGGGCAAACTTGACGCCATATTTATCGAATTCATCAAAAATAGGCGTCCACAGTTTGACGATCTCCTTAAAAGCATCGTCTATCATCTTTTCGCTGGTCTGGGGGAAGGAGTACCAGTATTTCCACACCGGACTGCCCATAAAACCCGTTACCACGGAGACGCCCATGTTTTTAGCCGCAACGGCGGCGTACTTCATATCCTGGATGGCCCATTCCCGAATCTTCTCCGGCTGTCCCGCCAGTGCGGACGGGGCAAATCCATCAAGACGCGGATCCCAGAGATCGCCTACGCACTGACCTACCAGGTGGGTCCCGATAGCCCAGGTTTTAAGCCCGTGCCTGGCAAGAATTGCCTTACGGTCATCCACATACTTTGGATCCGTCGCCGCCTTTTTTAAGTCCAGATGATCCCCCCAGCAGGCAATCTCCACGCCGTCATATCCAAAAGATTTAATCTTTCCGCACATTATGTCAAATGGCAGATCCGCCCATTGCCCTGTAAAAATAGTAACCGGTCGCTGCGCCATATCATTCCTCCTTAAATACTTCTAAATAGTAACCCAGACAGCTCCCTTTTCGGAGCTTTCTACACATTTACCGATAAATTTGACTCCATCAACACCCATTTCCGCATTGGGGAAGTCCAGATCTTCGGGGTTTAGGGTTTCTCCCGACTTTTTCTTGCTCAGAGCGCCGATATAGGTTTTATAGATATTTGCCATGGCCTCAAAGTAGCCTTCCGGATGCCCCGAGGGTATCCGGGAAAAGGACTGGGCGTGGGGATAAAAGGGGTCCTTGCCCCGGGACAGCGCCGCATTTGGCTGGCCAAAGCGGAAGATCTCCAGATAGTTCGAAGCTTCCTCGTTCCACTGAATGGCCCCCTTGGTTCCAAAGATCCGGAAACGGAAGGCGTTATCGTAACCCGCAGCTATCTGGCTGGTCCAGAACATGCCTTTGGCGCCTCCTTCATACTCCAGCAGGATCGAAGCGTTATCGTCCAGAATCCGGCCGGGCCCTATCTTATCGAGTCTTGCAAGGAGAGACTCGATCCGCAGTCCCGTAACGTAGGAGATCATGTTTTCAATATGGGAACCCAGGTCACCAACGCTGTTGGATTTGCCCGCCATTGCCGGGTCCGTCCGCCATTCGGCCTGCTTGCTTCCCTGCTTTTCCGCCGGAGCAAGAAGCCATTCCTGGGGATATTCGGCGTTGATAAATTTGATCTCTCCGATCTCTCCCTGTTTTACTAATGCACGGGCCTGTTTTATCGTGACGTTTCCGGTATAAACATAGGTTACCATTACGAGGAGGTCATTCTTTTTCGCCAGTTCCGCCAGTTCCCTGGCTTCCGTTGCTTCAACGGTGAAGGGCTTTTCACAGACCACCGGAATCCCCCGGCTGAGAAAGGCTTTTGCCGCAGGATAGTGGGTCGTATTAGGGGTAACGATCACAACGAAATCAATTTTATCGGGCCGCCGGGATTCTTCTTCAGCCATTTCCTCAAAGGTGCTGTAGAGCCGCTCCGGGGCAAGTCCCAGCGCCTTGCCTGTTGTCAGAGTATTCTCCGGGGACCGGGAAAAACAGCCCGCTGCAAGTTCTGCAAAACCATCCAGCGCAATTGACTTTCTGTGAACATCGCCGATAAAAGCTCCCGTTCCGCCGCCAACCATGCCGTAACGGAGCTTGCCGGTATATTTTGCATCAGAACTTCCTTCGATCATATTCCTCCCCTATCAAAATTAAATAGAATGATTCATAATATAATTACTTGTTTAAAAAAGCAAGCTTTATTTTTAATGCTAAATTAAACGTCAGGTTACAATAGAAATACTGTTAATGACCAGTACCTTCTCTGATAGGCGGCTAGCAGGAAAATCCGGTTTTGGATATAATATCAATACCCATATCATTGAGGAGGATCCATGGCTCGGAGAGGGAGGGTTGTTATTGATCGGGAGCTATGCAAGGGGTGTTTTTTATGTATCCGTGCATGTCCCCTGAAAATTTTGGAGGAGGATTCCCAGCCGAATTCCACGGGAACCTATCCGTCCAAAGCGGTATATATGGAGAAATGTATCGCCTGCGGGAACTGTTATGAAGTTTGTCCCGATGTGTGTATCAATATCTATGAACTCACCGGCGCCGAAGGGTCGGCGGGTGTTGCCGGAGTCATCTCCGCCGGGAGGGGGCTGTGAACGTAAAAACTACAGAAAACAGGGTCCTCTTGAAGGGGAACGACGCCATTGCGGAGGCGGCTATCCGGGCGGGCTGCGGGGCTTATTTTGGCTATCCCATCACCCCCCAGAATGAACTCATCGCCTATATGGCGAAAAACATGCTTGAGCGGGGCCGGATTTTTATCCAGGCGGAAAGTGAAACCGCGGCTATTAACATGGTTTACGGCGCCTCCGCTGCCGGTGTCCGGGCCATGACCAGTTCCTCAAGTCCCGGCATCAGCCTGAAGCAGGAGGGGATCTCCTATGCCGCCGGTGCGGATATCCCCCTGGTGGTGGTAAACGTGGTTCGCGGCGGTCCGGGTTTGGGGTCCATTGCCCCTGCCCAAAGCGACTATTTCCAGTCTACCCGTGGAGGCGGCCACGGGGATTACCGTTGCATCGTCCTTGCCCCCAAAAGCGTTCAGGAGTGTGCGGACCTAACTTATCTGGCCTTTGACCTTGCCGATCAGTACCGTATGCCCGTTATCGTCCTTGCCGATGGAATGATAGGCCAGATGATGGAAGGGGTGGTCCTTCCCCCGGAACGGTCCCTGTCGGAGCTGCCGAAACGGGATTGGGTGGTGGGACGCATGGCGGACACGAGCCGGAACGGTAACCCTCCCAGGGCATCCAGACATATTACTTCCATTCATCTGGTACCTGAAGAGCTGGAGGCTAAAACCAAGGCCCGTTTTGCCCGCTACGAGGAGCTTAAGGCCCGGGAAACCCGGTTTGAAGCCATTGACTGCGGTTTGGGTAGTTCCAGTTCTGGGGATAGTTCCGTCAACGGTGCGGAAAATAGTTTTGCGGTAACCGGTGAAGGTCCGGACCTCATCCTGGTGGCCTATGGAACTTCTGCCCGGGTCGCTCTGGGGGCGAAAAAACTCGCCGAAAAGGAGGGCGTCAAACTTGGTCTCTTCAGACCCATCACCCTCTGGCCCTTCCCCTATGGGCCCCTCGCCCGAATTGCCGCCGGAGGGAAACCTATCCTTACCGTGGAGATGAGTCTGGGTCAGCTTGTGGAGGATGTAAAGCTTGCTGTTTTGGAAGGGCTCTCCGGCCAGGTATCTTCTCTGGCACAGCGGGCGCCGGTACGGCTTCTGGGCCACTCCGGGGGGGTTATTCCCACGGAGGAAGAGGTTTTCGCCGAGGCGAAACGGATTATTGCAGAACAGGATTCCCGGCAGCGGAACCGGTCATAGGAGGCCTATATGCAACAATTAAGCAAACAATTATCCGATGGACAATTAGTCGATGGACGATTAGTCGATGGACGATTAGTCCACGGACACCCAAAAAGTCTCTATGATGTTCCCACCAAATACTGTGGCGGTTGCGGCCACGGGATCATCCACCGGATCATCACCGAGTTAATCGACGGGATGGGCCTGCGGGAAAGGGCGATCATCACCAACCCCGTGGGCTGTGCTATATGGGCGGACCTCTACTTCGACTTTGATTCAGTCCAGCCCCCCCATGGCCGGACGCCGGCAGCGGCCACGGGAATCAAGCGGGTCCTTCCGGATCACTTGGTGATCTGTTACCAGGGGGACGGGGACATGGCGGCCATCGGTACGGCGGAGATGATCCACGCCGCCAATCGGGGAGAGAAATTCACCACTATCTTCGTGAACAACGCCATTTACGGTATGACCGGCGGTCAGATGGCTCCCACCACCCTGGTGGGTCAGAAGGCTGCCACCGCCCCCGATGGCCGGGACCCCGATACCGCAGGCATGGGTTATCCCATCCGGGTGTCGGAACTCCTCTCAAGCCTTGAGGGGGCCCGTTACATTGCCCGGGGGGCGGTGAACAATGCTGCCAATATCCGGAAGACCCGGCAGTACATCAGAAAAGCCCTGGAAGCCCAGATGCAGGGCATTGGCTTTACCATGGTAGAGATTCTCTCCCAGTGTCCTACTAATTGGGGCATGGAACCGGTACAGTCGGTGGAATGGCTGGAACAAAACATGATCCCCGTCTTTCCCCTGGGGGAGATCAAAAATACCCTGGCAACCGTAGCCGCTGAACCTGCCGGAAACATTGCCAGGATCACTATGGGAGCAGATCAATGACCGAAAAATCCTTCTTTGCCGGTTTTGGCGGTCAGGGCATCATCTCTCTGGGCCAGATATGGGTTTACTGTGCCATGAAGGAAGGTAAAAACGTCACCTTCTTTCCCTTCTATGGAGCGGAGAAACGGGGCGGTATCGCCCGGGCAGGGGTTATTGTTTCGGACGAGGAGATCGCCAGCCCGCTGGTAACCACCCCCGATTCGGCGCTGGTGATGAACTCCGATTCCTTGCCCCTCTGTGAGGGGATCCTCAGAAGCGGAGGTCTCCTGGTGATTAATGCATCCCTGGTAAAAGAGGAGCCGGAGCGGAGTGATATACGGGTGGTTAATATCGAAGCTTCCGGTCTTGCAGAGCAGATCGGGAACATCCGGTTTGCCAACATGGTCGCCCTTGGCGCCATGGCAAAGCTCACCGGAGCCCTTTCGCTGACGGAAATCGAGGGGATCCTCAGAAACTTTTTCCCGGCGGATAAATACCGGTTTGTACCGAAAAATGTGGAAGCCATACAGGCGGGTTACGCAGCGGCGGGCTGAAAGGTTCATAAAAATTACCGCCAAGCAGAGAGTGCGTCTCCGCGTAGTAAGCGCAAACCGGAGGTTGTGGATCAAAGTTCTTTACGGTATCCGTAATGCCTCACGAGAAAGTCAAGCCATGGGACTGTATTGCAAGCTTTGAAAAACCTCGGTATAGTTTGGCTGTAGGAGGTGAACCTTATGGTTGTAAAGTCCCTCTTCAACCGTGCCGGTCATGTGTTGATTGACAATGTTCACTTTCATCTGATGGTGTGGCGGTTCCTGTGGATTTTTGTCACCCCCCTTTTGCGGTTAATTTTCCGGTACCGGTGTGTAAGTGTCGCGGCTCAGAAGGCGGCTTCGGCCCAATTTGCCGGATACCGGAAGGAAACCCCCGCCATAGTTATTTCCAACCACACCACCGACCTTGACCCTTTTTTTGTAGGATGCAGTTTTCCGGGTCATCTCTACTTTGTGGCCAGTGAGCATGTTTTGCGTATGGGCTTTGTTTCCCGCCTAATCCGGTTCTTCTTCTCTCCTGTTGTCTTCCCCAAGGCTGGTACCGACACCCGGGCCTTGCGGGATATTCTTACCCGGCTGCAACAGGGCAGAAGTATATGTCTTTTTGCCGAGGGGAATCGTAGTTTTTCCGGAGAAACCGGCAAGGTTGATGAATCTACCGGGAAACTGGTGCGGCTCTCCGGCGCCGCCCTCATCACCTACCGTCTGCGGGGCGGCTATTTTGCCGCTCCCCGCTGGAGCCGGAAGATGCGGAAGGGGCCGGTGTGGGGTGAGCCTGTGGGCTTTTATCCTCCGGAGGTTCTGAAATCCATGAAAAGCGTCGAGATCACTGCCCTTATCCGCCGGGACATCTCCGAAGACGCCTATGAAACCATGCGGAAGAACCCCCGGCCTTACCGGGGCAGGGGCCTTGCGGAGGATCTGGAAACAGCCCTCTACCTCTGTCCCCGGTGTGGCGGAATGGGAACCCTCGTCTCCCGGGATGACATTCTCCGGTGCAGATGTGGCCTGGCCGTCCGCTACGATGAATTCGGCGTTCTCCGGAACGTATTCCGAAACCGCAAACCCGGAGATCTCCCGGGCCATGGGATTGAACCTTTTGCTACGGTTCGGGACTGGTGGTTATGGCAGTACAAAACCATGGAACAGATCGTTGCCTTTGCCGGGACTGGTCCTATCTGTTCCGATGACGGGGAGTGTCTTTTTGCGGTAGAAGCCGGTTCGAAGGCCCATGTTTTTGAACAGGGCAGGCTGAGCCTGGGCAGGGAGGGCCTCCGTTGCGGGGAGCGTCTGTTCCCCCTGGAAGATATTCCCGAGATCGCCATCACCGGCCAGCGTACCCTGGCCTTTACGGCCGGAGGAAAACGGTATGAATTGAAAAATAAAAAACCCCGCAGTGCGGCAAAATATCAGCGGGTCTTTGAATTATTGGTGAATAGTAAGGCGTCAGCTTATAAAACGAGGGAGTTGCCACATGGATTTTTCATCTGCCAACATCAAGTTATGGGAGACCGTGATACAGACGGGTATGATTGCGGGTATCCTGCTGGGAGCGAACGTACTCAGGCGTAAGGTTGCTTTTGTCAGAAAAACCCTGATGCCTACTTCTGTATTGGGAGGATTTTTGCTCCTCTTTATACGAATAAGTGGATTGATCTGGGTGAATACCGAGCTGCTGGAAATGGTTACCTACCACGGCATTGCCATAGGATTTATCGCCTTGTCCCTGCGGACTCTGAAAAAAGATACAGCCGGTTCCCTGACGGGTCCGAAAAGTGGAGCCCTCATCGTATCCTGTTATGTATTGCAGGGCATTATGGGGCTTATCATTACCCTGGTCTTTTCCGCCACGGTGATGCCTGGTCTGTTTTCCGCTGCGGGGATACTCCTTCCCATGGGTTATGGCCAGGGGCCCGGACAGGCAAACAACATCGGCGCCTCCTATGAAGCCCTGGGCTTTGCCGGGGGACACAGCTTTGCCCTTTCTTTGGCCGCTGCAGGATTCCTGTCAGCCTGTATCGTGGGGGTCATCTACCTCAATGTACTGCGGCGCAAAGGCCTCATTTTGCCAAATAATCCGGCTGATATTTCCGGTTCGGTGATGACTGAAATATTTCAGGATGAAAAAGAAATACCCCTTTCGGAAAGTGTGGACAAACTGAGTATACAGGTAGCCCTTGTATTGTTGGCATATCTCATTTCTTTTTTATTAATCCAGGGCCTTTCTTTTTGGGTGAGTTTCCTGGGTTCCGGCATAGAAAAAACGGTTTCTTCACTGCTATGGGGTTTTAATTTTATTTTTGGTTCGCTAATCGCTATGTTGATTCGTCTTGTCTTGTCCCATCTGCGGCGTTTTAAGATTATGACCCATCAGTATCAAAATAACTATCTTTTAAGCCGGATTTCCGGCCTCGCCTTTGATATCATGATCATCGCCGGCATTGCTACCATTGAAATAAGCGATCTGCAGGGTCTTTGGGCGCCCTTCCTGCTCCTGGCAATAGTGGGCGCGCTGTTTACCCTCCTGTACCTCCGGTGGATCTGCAAAAGGGTATACACTGACTATTATCTTGAAGGGCTGTTGAGTATGTACGGGATGATGACCGGAACCATTTCGAGCGGGATTTTGCTGCTTCGGGAAATTGATCCCAATTACCACACCCCTGCGGCGAACAACCTGGTATCCGGAAGTGCCTTTGCGGTCCTCTTTGGATTTCCCCTTTTGGCCCTGATCGGTATTGCTCCAAACAGCGACTTCATGACCGTGGTGGTTCTGGGATTACTGGTGGTATACATGGGGCTTCTGCTGCTTTTCCTGTTGAAGGTTCAGCGGGGCCGGTCCTGTCCTCCCAATATGATGCCGCCGGCAAAAACCGTAAGCGGCGCCACCAGGACAAGGCCAAAACAGCCTACCAGGGTATGAACCACTTCAGAAGAAACCCACACCAGGTTTATCACATTTTCCGGGGGGATACCCTGAGCGATAAAGGTCATAACCATGGCGGTGTATTCGGCGGAGTAGGCCAGGAGCAGGGTCGTGCTCATGGTACCCGCTACGTGGCGGGATACGGAAACCCCGCTTTTTATGAGGTTGAATCGGCTGATGGCAGGGTACTGCTTCTTGATCTCATCCATGGCGGAGGCGATGTCCATGGAGAGGTCCATCATGGCTCCTGATGAAGCAAGGAAGATCCCCGATACAAAGAGATGCACCAGGTTGAGGTGGGTGTACCCTGAATAGAGGAGAGCCTCTGCAAAGGGCCGTACCGCTCCGTGGATCTTGAACCAATAGGTAAAGAAAAAGGCCAGGCATGAGGTGAGGAGAACACCCCCCATGGAACCGGCAAAGGCGGTAAGACCCCGCCGGGTGATCCCTCCTACCAGGAAGATGATCACCGCGGTGAGGATCGTTACCAGAATCACCGAGGCAAAGATAGGATCCCAACCGCGGAGCATGGCGGGAAACAAAACCCGGATAAGGACCACCGCAGTAAACACAAAAGAAATGAGGATCTTTATTCCCATCCATCCCATGATGAGGACAATAAAAAAGAAAAACAACAGGCAGAGGAACACCGTCTTTCCCGTCCTGTAGTGATCGTAGACTTGGGCGTGGCGCATGGCGCCGTCTTCCGAGATGCTTATCACCACCAGCACGGAATCCCCGGGGGCAAAGAGCTTGTCCATCTCAATTTTGCCTATCAGGTTGTTTGATCCTGAAAAGATCTGTCCCTTGAACCGCCCGGAGCGGATCTCTACTTCAAGCTGCTGTTCCCCCTGCTTAACCGGGCCGATGTTTATAAGCCGTTCATTGTTAACTTCAACCACCTTTCCCCGGGCCCGTTCGCTTTCCGCTGTCTGGGACGCCCCCTCAAAGCCGTTGGGAATTATAAAAAACAGAATGGTGAGGAAGATGGATACCAGGACAAAAATCAGGTCCCGTCCTGTTTCCCGCTTTATCGATCCCGGCATCCATATTTGCATAGTTGTTTTTTCGTCCCCCCTTGCCATGGTTTATTCCCAAAAAGTCTTTTCGTTATAATTTTATATTCATGGCGGATACTATTTTTTTAAAGATATCGGTATTGTCGTAATAACCGCTAAAGAGTTCCTGATGCACCCCCATGGCAAAAGTGGAAACCGGGACGCCGGTATGGGCATAGGAAGTCCAGCCGATACCTGCGGTCTGATTCATTGTCTGGGTAATCTTTACCGTCAGAGGTTCGTACCCGCCGTAGAGAAGGAACTGATCCTCCGCCACGGGCCGTTCAATCTCGTCTCCCATGGAACGCTGGAAGGCGAATTGAAGCTGTTCCTTCTGAAAGTCCGAAAGGGTGTTGTAGTCCAGTCCAAAGGTGTTTTTGATCTCCAGGATCAGGTCCTCCAATTTTGCCTTATCCTTGGGGGTATTTTTCTTATACGGTGTAAGGACATCGGCATTAAAGGCAATGAAGGATTTTTTCTGAAGAGCCACCTTGTCAAAGAAGGTATCGTATTGGGTTCCGGCAAAGCCGATGGTCATGCCGCCGGTCTCGTGATCCCCGGTAACGATGATAAGGGTGTCCCGGGGATGGGTCTGAGCAAAGTCAACCGCCGCCTTGATGGCGTTGTCAAAGGCAATAACATCGTTAATGGCAGCTCCGGCGTCGTTGGCATGGCAGGCCCAGTCGATCTTTCCGCCTTCGACAGTCAGGAAGAATCCTTCGGGATTATCCTGCAACAGTTCAATCCCCTTGTTGGTATAGTCCGCCAGGCAAAGATCGTCTGCCTTGCGGTCCAGTTCGTAGGGCATAGAGCCGGAATCCTGGAGGGTCGCATTGATCGCAATAATCTTGCCGGAACCGGGTCTGAGTGCGTCAAATTCGGCCTTTGAATTGACAAAGGTGTATCCGGCGTCTTTAGCCATTTGTATTACATCCCTCTGATCCTTATTTTTCCCCGTGGGTTGCAGGAGTCCGCCCCCTGCGAAGTATTCAAAGCCGCTTTTTACCATCTGGACCGCAATATCGTAGTAGTTGCTCCGGGAGGGAACTTTTGCGAAGAACCCCGCCGGAGTGGCGTGGTCCAGAGTAACGGAGGACACTACGCCGATCTTCATCCCCGCCTCATGGGCGTATTCCGCGATAGTCTTGAAAGATTTGGTCTTTCCCGGATCCATGTTGAGGACTCCGCTGAGGGTCTTGTTTCCCGTGGCAATGGCCGTTATGGCGGAGGCGGAGTCGGTGATAAAGGTCCCTGCGTCATAGGTGGTGGTGAGTCCCGATACGGGAAACCTGGTGAAACCGAGCCTGGTAATGCTGATATCACTGGAGGACCGGGCGGTAGTATAAACCTCGGTGGAACTGATCTGGGACATGGCCATACCGTCACCGATAAACAGAAATACGTACTTGGCCTGGCCCGTCTGTGCTACGGCAATATTCTGCTCCGTACCGTTGTCTGCCTTGGCTTTGGCGAACAGGGTCGTTCCTGGGAACAGCATCAGAATCGCCACAGTAATTGAAAAGCGAATTATCCATGACCGGCTGATGGCAGGTCTCATACCGCTTTTTCCCGAAAGCTCATTTTTTCTTTTCATCACAATACCTCTCCTGTTTGTAAGATTGGGATAAATATAATTTCCTAAAATTAATAAATGGTGAAAAAAATATGAAAAATTGATTAGATGGAAACCTGCAAAGGCAGGACCGGGACCCGGTGCGGCAGAGCATCCGGAAACCCGGATAATCCGGTCATGTCTTGGCAATTTATCCCGGGCGGATTATACTTGCAGCATGCGGACGAATATCATAATTCATGGGGATTGTATAGATGAACTGAAAAAAATTCCAGCCCAAGCCATAGACCTTATCTTTGCGGACCCTCCCTACAACATGCAGCTTAAGAATCCCCTGTACAGGCCTAATAATACGAAGGTAGACGGCGTGGATGATCCCTGGGACAAATTTGATTCCTTTGCGGAATACGATCTCTTTTGTACCGCATGGCTGACCGAATGCCGCCGGATACTAAAAGACTCAGGTTCTATCTGGGTCATCGGATCGTACCACAATATTTTTCGGATAGGGAACATTATGCTTAACCTTGGGTTTTGGATTCTTAATGATGTAACCTGGTACAAAGCTAATCCGATGCCCAATTTTATGGGAACCCGTTTTACCAATGCAACAGAAACGCTGTTGTGGTGTTCAAAGAGCGAAAGATGTAAGAAATATACCTTTAATCATAAGATGATGAAAAGATACAACAATGACAAACAGATGACTTCGGTCTGGAAAATCGGGTTGTGTACCGGCGGCGAACGGATAAAAGGTGCGGATGGCAAAAAGGCGCATTCTACGCAAAAGCCCGAGGAATTGCTGAAACGGGTTATCCTGTCTTCAACCAGAAAGGATGACGTTGTCCTTGATCCTTTTTTTGGAACCGGAACAACGGGAACGACGGCAAAAAAACTGGGCCGGAAATTTATCGGCATAGAACGCGATGGGGATTATGTTAAAATTGCCCAAGACAGAATAGACAGCGTACACACCCTATGGGAAGAGGCAGGCTGGATTGAAGAGGAACAGGGAAGGCGGACAAGAGTCCCCTTTGAAAGCCTTGTAAAGGAAAAAATGATACGGGCCGGAGATGTTCTTTATGCACGGAAGGACTGTGGCGTAACGGCTCTGGTGCTTGAGAACGGAACCTTGCAATACAAAGGCGTCACCGGTTCAATTCATAAAATAGGGGCCATGATACAGCAAACCCCATTCTGTAATGGATGGAAATTTTGGTATACTGTCAAAAACAACAGATCCCGGCTTATAGATGAATTGAGGGATGAATACATGCAAAAACATTGCGGATTATAATTTGACCTATTGCAAAGCCCTTATCAATAGTATATCATGTTTTGAATCTTATTTTACGTGGAGGCATTAAAATGCAGGAAGTTTATGATTTTTTGAAAAAAACTCAGACTTATTATTTGGCCACAGTGGAGGGGGATCAGCCCCGGGTACGACCCTTTGGTACCATTGATATTTTTGAAGGCAAGCTATACATTCAAACCGGCAAGATTAAAGAGATTGCAAAACAACTGAGCAAGAATCCCAAACTTGAAATTTGCGCCTTTGACGGCAGCAAATGGATTCGTGTTCAGGCAGTTGCCGTTGAAGATGACCGGCGTGAGCCAAAACAGCATATGCTGGACGCCTATCCGGACCTGAAGGGTATGTATTCGGCGGACGACGGCAATACGCAAGTCTGGTATCTCAAGGACGGCATTGCCACTATTACGGAATTTGGCAAAGAACCGGAAACAATCAGGTTTTAACGAGGGTCTTAATTGGGTAGTGCAGGGCAGGCGTATATCTGTGGACGGATATTATGTATTGTGCAGCAGGACTTTTTGTTTTTCCCTGTTATTCAGGTAGCATGTGATGTTTAGATGCAATTATTATATGGAGGAAACCATGTATAAACGGCTTGTTCCTGTACTGCTCTTGTGTTTTATGGTCGCTGCGGGTTCCCTTGGGGCGCAGTCCGCGGATGGTTCCGGCGGAATAAGTTCCGACGGAATAAGTTCCGACAGATCCCTGAACGTTACCGTCTCCAGTATGCCCGAGGCAAAGGTCGGCTTTGTTCAGGGTTTTACCTTTCCTTTCCTCAGGGGGGACGGCCCTTTAACCGCGGGGAACAACATCAGAGCCACCCTTACTGCCGAATTAACCCCCATTTCGATGGACGGCATCGTCCAGGGGACCTGGACCCCTATCGCCTTTTTGCAGGTGGTAGCCGGAGCCAGGATAGGTTCGGGCTGGAACATCAGGCTCTTTGGCGGCGACATCAGGGGTATCGGCATAAACCAGCCCGGAGCCGACGGTGCGGCGGAAGCGGTGGGTTCCGCCTTTGACGGAATTCAGTGGAGTTCTTATCTCGGCGGGGCATTTCAGTTTGACATGGCGGCCATCTTTCCGGGAGACTGGAACCATGTGGTTTTCCGGTCCTACCATGAAGGCCGGTATTGGGGATACAGTGCCGCTTCCGCCACGGATTCTTGGTTTTTGGAAAGTGATGAAGGGGAAAACCGGAATGGTTTTAACTACTACGGCAGCTACCTCGTCGGCTATCAGATGCCTATCTTCCTCAACACCGTAGGGTTTATGGCGGAAATGGACAAATACCTCTACAATACGCCAAACCGTGACCTTTGGGGGGATGGGCTTGGCTGCTGGATTCTTTCTGCGCTTCTCAACTTTACCGTCACCGATTGGCTCGACGCCGCCCTGATTACCCAATTTGAAAGCCGCAGGAACTATATTGAAGCTGATGCGGAGGATCTGTTTTATCAGTACCGGCATATCGATAACGACAAGCGACGGCGGCTGGCCTTCTACCGGGTGGCGGCGATCCTTTCCTTTAAGCTCCCCTAGCCTATGGAATGTCTAGGCGGTAAAAGGCGAAGGGGATCGCTGAGAGGAGACAGCTTGCAGCGGGGATCAGGGTAATGGACATGAAGATCAGATTCTGCATGGAGGAAGTTACCGCTATCCCCTCTTCATAGCCCGAAAGGGAAAGTGCCAGTCCAAAAACCAGAACCGAAAGCGAACCCATCAGTTTTGAGACAAAGGTGAGGCTGGAAAAGGAAACGCCGTCGTTGCGTACCCCGGTCCGTTTTTCGATGCTGTCTACGGCGTCAGCGATTAGGGTGGTCTGTACTACCGTAAAAAGCCCCAGGCTAAGGCCGTTGCCAAATATCAGGGACATCATTATCGCCAGATTTTTAAATCCCGCAAGGTACATGAGGGTGTTGAAGAGAGCGCCCATAAGAGAACTTACCAGGATAACCTGTTTACCGGTAAACCGTTTCAGCAGGACCGGTGCCCCAAAGGAGGCGGCGATCATACCGATGATGATGGCCGCTCCGATGAGGGTAAAGTACCCCTCGTTGTTATAAGCGATAACCGCGAAAACTGCGCCCCCCACCTGTATGATGGTCCTGCCGAATCCGACGACGGAACCCAGGAGCACCATAAAGAGGGGTTTGTTTTTGAACAGAACTACAAAGAGGGTCCTTAGGCTGGGTGATACAGTCTGCCGGAGGTCCCGCCGTTCCCGGGTGCCAAAAAAGGCCAGAGTAAAGAGACCCATGCCGGTTCCGGAAATCAGGATGGCGGTGAGACTCCAGCCCCATGACGTGGTCCGGGATGAAAAACTTAAGACCCGGGCAATCCATGGCGCCCCCAGAATGACAAGGCCTGTGGAAACAGACATGATAGCCCGTACATGGGAAATGGTTTTTGTCCGTTCCTGAACATCGCTGAACACCGCTCCGATCAGAGTCCAGTAGGGTACATCACACATGGTGTAGGAGATACCCCAGAGTACATAGTAGACCCCGAACAACGCCAGTTTTACCGGTTCAGCGGCCCCGGGGATGCAGAAGAGCAGGACCGAAAACAGGGCCACCGGGGCGGCGGAAAAGATGATGTAGGGACGCAGTTTACCCCAGCGAGTCCGGGTCTTATCCACGATGCCGCCCATAAAGGGATCGTTCAGGGCGTCGAAGATCCTGGCGGCGGTGATGATCACCGTAACCACCGCCATCCCTTCACTCGAAACATGGGCGTACTCCATCAGGTACATCAACAGGAAGGTGCTCACAAAGGTAAGTTCCATGCTTTGTCCAAAACCCGCCGTAACCAGGGAGAATCGCTGCTGCTTCGGAGATCGTTCTGATGTTTCCATGACTTATTCCTGTACCAATAACAAAGTTTTGATTTCAAAGGGAGAAAACCGGAGACACCGGAGATCTGCCGGTTCCCCGCGATTCTCCAAGAGATCCGTGAAGTATACCACCCGATGGGGGATGGCCGTTTCCAGGCTGACTTCGGCCTTCTCGCCTAGGCTTTCGTAGAGCCGTAGGATAATCCCCTGCCCGGATTCGGCAGCCTTTACCGTTTCCGGAATCACCTGGGGATCCGAAACCCGGACCATGCTGTCAAAGGATCCGCAGGAGGCGGCCAGAGGTGGATGATTCAACCGGTAAGCCTCCCGGATCGCCTTGCCCGGATCGCTGGTTTCAAAGGGACAAAAGGCATAGGTAAAACGCTGGAACCCCCGATCAGCTTCCCGGTCTGGGAAGGTGGGCGCCCGCAGCAGATTCAAACTGATAAGGCCGTTTTTCAGGCGGTGGCCATACTTACAATCGTTGATCAGGGCGAAGCCCCGGCCATCCCGCTCCACCGCAACCCAGCGGTGGGCGCATACTTCAAATTGGGCTTTCTCCACCGGATTTTTCTCGGTGGTGCTCCGGAGGATATGTCCAAACTGGATTTCACATTTTGCCTTGTCTCCGTAATTCCGGGGAAAAAATTCCGCCCTGAGCATCCGGTGCCGTTCATGCCAGTCCACTTCGGTCTCAAAAGTGACCAGATCCCGGCCATATTCCAGGATAACCCGTTGGGTTAGAGTGGATCTGCCAAAGCGGTACCGGCAGATCCGTATTGCCCGAGGACCATCGATCATCGCCGTGATCGAATCAGGACGCAGGTTCTTTCTCTGCCGCCGCCGGTACTTTGGATCGATATTCCAGGCGTTGAAGGGGATTGTGAATTTGTCCCGAAAGAGGACCAGCCGGTTCAGGGCGCCGGCCCTTTCAGCGGAGTTCCCCCGCGGGGTATTTGGGGAGAGCCTTCCCGCTACCAACTCCCGGCCTTCTTCGTCAACACAGGAACGGATCTCCCCATTCCTGCCAAAATGCAGGGTCAGGATGCCGTTCCCCAGGCTGTCCCTGTCGGCCCGGAGCCCGGGGAACGGTCCCGGAGCGGTTTCTGCGGTCACGGCGGCATAGGGGGGAATCCGGGCGTAAAACCAGCGGTCCCCATGGCGGAAATACTCATCCCGTTCAAAGGGGCTTACGTTTACCAGGGTCAGAGGCCTCTGATTTGCCGGGTCCGGTCCGGGCGGCGTATCATCGTCCGGGATACCGGCGGCATAATTGCCAAGATCCGCCAGCAACTCTGTGATAAGCCCCTCAAGCCATGTTACGATTTTTTGATACCCCGTCACCGCCTCCCGGTTCACCCGGGTAATGGCGGATCCGGGGATGATGTCGTGGAACTGGTAGAGGAGGACCTCCCTCCAAACCTCATCCAGCAGGGCCCGGGGATAGGCTGCGCCCGGTGAAACGGTCTTTTCCACCGGGGATACCCCGGCATTTGCGGATTTCACCAGCCTGAATACTGCCAGGGCCTCAACATTGTGGAGCAACCGCTCACAGAGGCGGTTATAGTATTTATTTTTTGACTGGGTGGTATAGGTGCCCTGATGGTTCTCCAGATAGAGTTCCCCCGTGTACACATCCTCAACTCCGGTGTTTTGCAGTTCTTCAAAGAAATCCAGGGCTGAAGATTCCTCTATCCGGGGCAGGTCGGGAAGCCGCTTCTCCCGTTCCAGGAGTTCCAGGTGGGACTCGTTAGGGCCGCCGCCGCCATCCCCGGCGCCGTACACCAAAAGCGCTTTCCCAAGATGCCGTTCGGGGTACTTCCGAAACCCCTCAAGCAGACTTCCCGGTTGGGCCTTACTGTTGTAGTCCCCTTCGGGCGGCATGTGGACCAGTACCCGGCTGCCGTCTATGCCCTGCCACCAAAAACTGCAATGGGGGAAGACGTTTACCCTGTTCCATGTCAATTTAATAGTAGAAAAATATTCCATACCACAACCCCGGAGGATCTGGGGCAGGGCGCCGGAAAAGCCAAAGGCATCGGGGAGCCAACAGATCCGCATGTTCCGTTTAAATTCTTCGACAATAAACCGCCGGCCATAGATAGCCTGCCGGATCAGGGATTCCCCGCCGGGAAGGTTGGTGTCACATTCGACCCAGAAGCCGCCCTGGACCTCTATCCGTCCCTCCCGGATCGCTTCCCGGAGCCGCCGGTATATTGCAGGGTAGTGTTCCCGGATCCAGAGTAACTGCCGGGGCTGGCTGGTTCCGTAAATATACGACGGATATTTTTCGATGTTCCGCAGGGCGCTGGCGTAGGTCCGGGCGGCTTTGCGGATGGTTTCCCGGATGGGCCATAGCCAGGCAAGGTCCAGGTGGCCGTGTCCTACGGCGCTGTAGCTAAAGACGGCGGGCTCAGATCCGGCGGCAACAGAACCATGGGTCCTGCCGTCACTAAGACCGACGCCGGAGGATCGGGAAAAGACCGGGGCCAGGACCTCCCGTCCGGCGCTACCACCCTCCCGGATAAAATGCCGGAAGGAGAGCCGAAGCAGCGCGGCAAGTTCAGTCCGCCGGCTTCCCCGGGGAAGGACAGCGGCCAGGTAGAGCAGAGTCAGGTAGTCGTAATAATAATCATAGGCCCCATCATCCTTTTCCGCTATATAGGCGCCTCCAAAACGGCCCCGGCCCAGATTGATCATCATTATACCGTTGAAACCGCAGTCGGCATAGAATTCCACCGTGGGACCCCGGATATCCAGGGAATCGATGATCCGGAAGGAGCCGCCGCTTTGGGGGGAATCGTAGGGGACCCGCACCCTGCTCAATCCGGTAAGGGGTTCCCCTTCCGGGGTATACACCAGGGCTTCTCCGGTATTTTTCAGGAGGATCACCGGATTTTTCAGACCCGGAGGCGCATCGCCCCGGACGTGGAGCCATGCACAGTCCAGCTTCTTTCCCCAGACCTCCCCGGGCCGTACCGGAACAAAGACCTTGTCCTTTATCTCCTCAAAGGGCTCGGGTTCGGCAGATCTGCGTATTTCGGCGTACAACGGTGTCTTTATGGCATAAATTTCTTTCCGTATCCGCCGCAAACGGTGGAATAACAGCGGATATTCCAAAGCAGGTGTACCCATATAATCCCCGATTCATCATAGCACGGGGTTCATGGTTTGTATAGTTTCCTCCTTTTTCCCCTGGCCGGGTATCACTGCACACTCTTTTTATGGAATAAAATTGAAAAACAGTGTATATTATGAGTATCAAACCGATGGTAATGGATGTTTAAGAAGAGTATTACTATGACGAGGGACCCATGAAACGATTCTCTATGCTTATGGCCCTGGTTGTTTTGGCCGCAGTTTTTGCCGCCGCCCAAAATTTGCAGGGTAAAATCATGTTTGTGAGTTCCAAGACTGCGGAACTCAAATCTTCAACCGGATTCTTTGCGGACACCTTGGGAATTTTGGAATATGGGGATCAGGTTACGGTGCTTGAGGAAAACGGTAAATGGGTAAAGATAGCGGCGGTTCAAAAACCCTCTCTTTCCGGGTGGATAGTTTCCGCCAATTTAACCACCAAACGGATCATTTCTTCCGGCAACAGGAACACCGCTTCGGCAAACGAACTCGCCCTGGCGGGGAAGGGATTCTCCGAAGAGGTAGAAAATGCCTACCGGAAGGATACTGTTATCAGTTATGCCGAAATTGATGCCATGGAGGCCTGGCGTATACCTCAGCAGGAGCTATACAACTTCCTTGTGGCAGGACATTTAAGCCTGGGGGATAAGTGATGAACCGCAAAGACAAGATCGTCCCCTGGATGCCGTTTCCCGTGATCAGAGGGCCCATTCTTGCCGCATTTTTCTATGGCCTTCTGATTTTCTGTGGGATCCTTTCCTTTGGAATTCTGGTTTCCTGCGGAACTCTGGCGGCTGCCACCGGCATAGCGGCTAAGGCCGCGGGTGATGCGGGGTACATCAGTCCGTCTCTTGCTTACGCCCTTGTGCAGTCCAGCGAAGCGGTGAATAAAGCCGTCGAAGAGATTACCCCCGAGCAGGAATATTACATTGGCCGGGCAGTGGGAGCGAATATCCTGGCCCGTTATAAAATTTATACCCAATCGCCTGCCATGACCGAATATCTTAATATGATTGCGAACACCCTGGCGATCAATTCCCTCCGGCCTGCGTTGTACAACGGCTATCATGTGGCGATTCTGGACAGCCTGGAGATCAACGCCTTTGCCACCTCCGGGGGGCATATTTTTATAACCCGGGGTCTCCTGAATTGTGCCAACTCGGAGGACAGCCTGGCATCGGTGATAGCCCACGAAATTGCTCATATTCAACTGCAACACAGCATCAAGGCGATAAAAACCAGCCGGATCACCAAGGCTCTGTTCGTTACCGGTTCATCCATGGTCGGGGCTGTTACCGAAGGAACCAGCCTTGAGGAACTGACGGATATCTTTGATGAATCCGTGGAGGAGATTGTGGCCACCATGGTGAATAACGGCTACTCCCAAACCCAGGAATTCAACGCCGATGAGATAGCCCTGTCCCTCCTGGCAGCCGCCGGTTATGAACCCTCCGCCCTCATTGATATGCTCCGGGTGCTGGAAAAGAATCAGGCAAATCATCCCGGCGGTTTTAACACAACCCATCCCTCGCCGGAAGTCCGGATCCGGAACGCGAACAACCGGCTGAGGGAATACAGGGTGCCTGACACCCGTTCCTATCGCCGGGCCCGGTACAGGGCTGTAAAATAGCGGAAAACGGAATTGGATGGTGAAGCAGCGGATCCGGGGACTAAAAAAGAATCTTGCCGCGGCGCTTGTTACCTGTTCGGTATTTCTGGTTGTGGGATTGATGGATTTTTTAGGCTTCTTTGAATTTCTTGAATACAAAACCTACGATTTCCGGGTCCGGCTTTTAGCAACGACATCCCGGCCATCCGATGATATTATGATAATCCTCCTTGATCAGGACAGTATCGACTGGGCTTATCAGGAACGGGGCTGGTCCTGGCCCTGGCCGCGGAAGGCCTTTGCGGACATTATTGATTATATGCGTATTGGGGCGGCCAATTCCATCGCCTTTGATGTGATCTTTTCCGAACCGTCGGTGTATGGGCCGGAAGATGACGCCGCCTTTGTCGCTGCTAGTAAGGAATTTGGCCGGGTAGTTCAGACCGTTTATTTTAGTACCCAGTGGGGAAAGAATATCGCCTGGCCCGGGGATCTGCAAACGCCCCTGCTCAAGCCTGAGGACTTTGGAGATCTGATCCTGCAATTTTCCCTGGACCCGGAGAATTCCGCCGGAGAACCAATCGGCGCCCAATTCCCCATAGCAGAACTGCGGAATGCCGCAGGGGTTATCGGCAATATTACCGGACGGCCTGATTCAGACGGCATCATCCGCCGGACCAGGCTCTTTGCCCTCTTTGACGGCAAAGCGGTTCCAAGTCTTTCCACAGGCGCTTACCTGGCGGGTGGTGGGGGTACCGGTGTCCGGTACGATAAAAAAAATCAGATGGTTTTCTGGGATGATTATGTCATACCGGTGGATAAACAGGGCGCCAGCCTGCTCCGTTTTCGGGGAGCCCTGGAACAGTACCACCCCTATTTTGCCGATGAGATCCTTAAAAGTGTTGAACAGTACGCCCGGGGAGAAGATCCCCTGCTCTACCCTGAAGACTTTATGGGAAAATACGTTTTTTTTGGGTATTATGCGCCGGGGCTCTTTGATATCTGTAGTACCCCCATTTCTTCGGTCTATGCCGGAGTTGGGGTTCATATAACCATGTTGGATAACATGTTGCAGCAGGATTTTATCAGGGAAATACCCCTGTGGACCAACTACGGTATCATCCTGGGCGCCGTTATCCTCATGAGCCTCCTGGTTTTTTTTGCCGGACGGATAACCCTTACGGTGGGCGGTGGCGTGGTAACCATCGGTATTCTGGCCGGGATCGGGATCAGCGCCTATTCGGCGGGGTACTGGGTTCCCATGGTGGCCCCCATGACCGGCGCCCTTTTTGCCTTCCTCACGGGGACCCTCTACAACTACGCTACCGAAGGTAGTCAGCGGCGTTTTATCAAATCCGCCTTCAGCCAATACCTGAGCCCCATGGTTATTGAACAACTCCTGGCCAATCCGGAACTCCTCAGCCTTGGGGGAGAACGGCGGGAGATCAGCATTTTTTTTTCCGATGTCCAGGGTTTTACCTCTATTTCCGAAAAACTGGATCCCACACAACTCACCGAACTTCTGAATGATTACCTTTCCTTTATGACCGATACCATCCTTGATAGCGGGGGTACTATCGATAAATATGAGGGGGATGCCATCATTGCCTTTTGGAATGCTCCCTTAAACCATGCCGACCACGCCGCCCGGGCGCTCCGGGCATCCATGAGCTGTCAGCAGAAACTGGCGGAACGGCAGGACTTCTTCAAGGAAAAATTCGATTGTCGTCTCCTCACCCGGATCGGTCTTAACACGGGATTCGCCGTGGTGGGGAACATGGGTTCCAATAAACGGTTCGATTACACTATGCTTGGAGATTCGGTCAATCTTGCAGCCAGGCTTGAAGGCTTAAACAAGCAATTTGGTACCTATCTGATGTGTACCGAAAACACCTTTGAGCAGGCAGCCCGGGCGGGGACTTTTTTTGGCCGTAAGCTTGCCCAGGTAGCGGTGGTAGGTAAAAAGGAACCGGTCGTTGTCTATGAACCCATGCCGGAGGCGGTTTTTGCGGAAAAAGCGGAGATCCTTCGTAAATTTGACGAAGCCAGGGATCTCTTCTACACCGGCGGCTTTGCCGGCGCCCTTGATCGCTTTGAGGCGCTGATAGAAGTGGACAAACCCGCCTTTTTCTACGCCGAACAGTGCCGGTATTACCTGGAACACCCCGCCGAATGGAAGGGCTTCTGGCAGGCGATGAGCAAGTAGCCCTTTTAGCACAGGGAAGCCACTACAGACTTTAATTTTCAGAGGTTTTTACCTCAATTAGGCGGAACCATTCGGCATAGCAGGAGGCTGTCCAAATAACAGGCAGCCTCCTGCCCGATTCTAGCTGCCGTTCAAATAACTTACTGCTTATTCGTGGTAAGTTCTGCCAGATCCTTCAGAATGTTTTCCAGCGCCGGATAGAGTTTTTGGATGACTTTGTCGCTCAGGGCTTCATACAGATCGTGGTTGCCTTTATTCGGCAGGAACTGATCATAATTTTTACCCATGCCTTCCATTGCCTTTGCCAGGTCGGTATAAAGGCCCGCTCCTACCGCTCCGCACATTGCCGCGCCAAGAGAACAGTTCTCCGATTCCCTGGTACGATACACCGGCACATTAAATACATCAGCAATTACCTGGGCGGTAAAGTTGCTCTTGCTGCCGCCGCCGCCGATATAGAGTTCGTTGATGGGCAGGCCAAGGTAATCGGTCATTTTTGCGGTACCAAGTTTGATCTGGATGATAATACCTTCCACCAGGGAACGGAACATGTGTCCCCGTTTATGCCGGTCATCAAAGCCCAGGTATATTCCCTTGCCGCTGGGGTGGGCGGCGGAGGACGACCAATCCGGCAGGACTACCAAGCCTTCGGAACCTGCGGGGATTGCCTCTGCTTCACGGTCCAGCAGGGCTTCCACCGAAATTCCCGCTTCTTTGGCCGCAGCCTTTAATCCGTCTCCCAGATTATCCCGGAACCAGGATATCAGCAAAAAACCTCTGTTCGCCATGGATTCATAATTGTAAAGTTTGGGGAAGGCGCTTAAATAGGTGAAGTAGGAAAAATCAGGCGCCGGTTTATATTCGTTGCAAACAATATCCAGCCCGCTCAAGGTACCAAGGGTGATGTACGCCTGTCCGTGTTTTACCGTCCCCGCGCCCAGAAGTTCGCATTGTTTATCCGCGGCGCCGGCAGATACGGGGCAGCCTTCGGGCAGGCCGGTGGCCGCCGCCGCCTCCGGAGTAATCTTGCCTATAACGGTTCCCGCAAGAACTGGCTCCGCTATTTGATCCCGCCGCATTCCTACGGACTCAATTTCCACATCCCCGTCATAGGCCTTCCAGTTGATGACATCATAAGGCCAGCCCATACTGTTGGAAATGGATTCATAAAAGCCGCCGGTGAGTTTATAGCCTATATATCCGGAAACCCCCAGGTATTTTACGGTCTTTTCGTAGACTTCGGGCATATTGAACTTAAACCAATTCGTTTTGGAATAGTAAGGCCAGAATAACTGGTACAAGGGGTCCGGGCTATTATTGGTAACCTGTCCCAGGGAGGGAATATTCATGCGCCAGCGTTCATCAAGCCAGCTTATGGGATTGTAAAGAAGGTTCCCCTCCTTATCAAGGGCCAAACAACAGGCCCGCTGGCTGGATATTCCAATGCCGGCAATATCTGCGGCATTTCCCGTAAAATGGGTAAACATATCCGCCACGGCAGTCCGCAGGGCTTCCCAAATATCATTCACGCCATGCTCCACCCAGTTCTGATGCGGAGAAAGCAACCTTGGATGCTCCGCCGCTCCTCTGGCAATCCGGGTACCCTTGCTGTCATACATGATTGCCCGTGTGCTTTGGGTACCGCTGTCTATACCGATAATGTACTTTTCACTCATAAAACCCTCCATGCATTTCAATTAGGGATAACTACGTTACCCATGTCTATCCGGAACACCGGATTGGGAACCGTTGAATGTACGTTTTTATGTACAATCCGGTAAATTTTATTTTATCAGGTAAAATTTGAATCTGTCAAACTTTTTTTAATATTTATGGAATTTTTGGCGGCTTCATGCCCGGGGTGTTCCGGCAACAGGAAGGAATGGCAGCGTAAAATTTGTTATGCTTGAATTTTTTGCCATGACGCAATACAATTACCCTTAGTTTGATAATTTGGAGGAAAACAATGAAGGAATCGTCGATAGGAATTATCGTATTATTGATGGCGGCGGTAACTCTTACGGGCTGCGGTCCAAACGGTAATTCAACGGATTATGATGTTGAAAAAATAGAAGTGTTGACGAACAGTCCGTTGAAGGGCAAAACCCTTTATTTCCTGGGTTCTTCCGTTACGGTTGGCTACGGGAGTCAGGGGATGGCGTTTCCCCACTATATTGCCAAACGTGATCAATGTACCGCCGTGGTAGAAGCCGTTACGGGTACGACCCTGATGGATAAAAATGAAAATTCCTATGTTCACCGGATGGAATTCGGTTCAAAATTTGACAAAAACGCGGATGTGGATCTGTTTATTTGCCAGCTTTCCACTAATGATACCAGCGGCGGTACGGTGGATATGCTTAATTTGGGTGATATTGTGGGACCAACGGGTAATTTAAGCGCCTACGATAAGACCACGATAACCGGCGCCATAGAGTACATTATCACCTATGCCCAACAAACCTGGAATTGTCCCGTGCTGTTTTATTCATGCTCTAAGCGCAATGACGAACGGTATGCTAAGATGGTTGATCGCTTAAACGAACTGGCGAAGGTATGGGATATCGGCGTATTGGACCTCTGGAACGATGCAGACTTCAACAATATCACCAAAGCACAGCGGAAACTCTGGTTAAAAGATGAAACCCACCCCACAAAGGCGGGTTATATGGAATGGTGGACGCCTGTTGTTGAAGAATTCCTTTACGCTTCGATCAGATAAGTAGATTTTTCCCGCAAAGAAACACATCCGCCTGGGGGTCACACAGGCGGATTTCTTTTTCCAGAGCGGCCGGCTCTATTTAGCCCCGGCTTGGGCGGCGGCCTTCATAGCCTGAGCCGTCAGCCATTGGATCAGCAGTTTCTGAATCACTATACAGCCGGCAAGAAAAATCCCGCCGCCGATTAGGAACACAAGGACGTTGTTGCCGATTTCCCGGGTATAAAGTTCTATTCCGTTGGGGGTATAATAGAACTTCCCTATAGAGATCGAGCCTGCAATCAGATAGGTAAAAGCTGCGTTATTAAAAATGAGGGGACAGACGGTTCCGCCCATGATGATCAGTCCCAATATAACAAAAATAACCGGAATAAAAGCGTATTTGAATTCCAGCAAACCCGGTTCTCCTCTGAATACCGCGCTTTGTCCCATCAATTGCCAAGTTGCCCAGAAAAGCAACAGCGTCATCAAAAACCCAAACAGTCCGCCGCAGAATATCTCAAGGCTCTTTTTAGGATTGTTACCCATGATGAAGTATAAGATGGTTACAAAGAACATGGGCCATGTGGGAGTTGAGTATGAATTGTATACATTTGGGAAGAATTTACCGCTGGCAGTCAAGAATTTGTCAAATACGGGAAAAATGAAAGAGATACAGGAAAAATTAACGATAAATACCCACAGGAAAATGGCTCCTGTTACCAATACCGTACCCTTATCCGGTTTTTTGAAATACTCGCTTGTTTCAATCTTCATTTAGTCCTCCTTGGCATACTTTTTTCGGATCAATAACCGGCCGGAATTATTGAATGTACATTTTTATGTACTATCCGATATTCCTCATTTTACCAGCCAAATTACATTCTTGTCAAATATTTTTTTGCATTTTTTGTTTGAGAGGAGCAAAGGAGGACTGGTGGTTCCGGCATGATCTTAAGACAGCCGTAATGGACAATTTCTCCTTTTTTTATATAATTCAGTTTGTATGAAAGTATATAGTTGGGGGATGAGATCCTTTGCATGAGCATCTTTCTCATAAATATAAGAAATCCTGGTTAATCAATACCTATATCGCCAGAGATCTCATCGGGTTTTCCGCCGGGGATCGGCTGCCGACCATCCATGAATTTACCCAAAAACACGCTTCTTCCCGGGGAATCGTGCAAAAGGCCCTGGAAGGGTTACAGGGCAGTGGGGCTATTATCCTGGAAAAACGGGGTAAAATGGGAACCTATATCAGCGCCGTAAACCAGGCGGCTCTTTTCCGGCTGGGAGGACTTGAGTATATCACCGCTACCATGCCTCCGGCAATTACCGGCGATCTTGCCGGACTTGCCACGGGAATTTGTGATGTCATGGGGGAGTGTCCGGTACCCTTCAACTTTGCCTTTATTCATGGTGCGGATAAACGGAGAGCCGCCCTATCCCGGATGATCTACGATTTCGCTGTTACTTCCCAGGCCACGGCAACCCGGATCGCCGCCAGGTATCCCGATTTGGATATCATGATGCTTCTGGACGGCTGCATATATTCGCCGCCCTTTGTACTTTGCAGCAAGCGGCCCGGAGTTTGGAATATCTCTTGCGGAGATACCATAGCGGTGGATCCTTCCAGCGTGGATCAATATGTCTTGACCAAACGGCTCTGTAAGGGGAAAAAGGTACGGATCATTGAGCGTCCCTATGTTACCTGCCGGGCGCTTTTTATTTCCGGGGAGATCGATTTTCTGGTTTACCGGAACGAAACCTGGATACAGGAATATAAAATTCCGGCGATTCCCCTGGAATACGAACGGGGATCAACCTACCTTCTTCCGGCTATTCTTATCAACAAGCACAACTACAACATCGGGAATATTCTTAAAGTGTTTCTTCGTCCTCCTCTTATTGCCGAAAGTCAAACTGCCGTCCTGGAACACCGCAAGGAAATGCAGATTTATTAAAATTGTTTCTTGACAGACCGGCGGCGGCTAAGCTACCATAAGTACGAATTAGTGTACATTCAAAGGGGAACGGATGCTGGAATCAATCAAAGATACCTTGAAAAAAACCCTCCCGAATGTGGAGCCGGAACTCTCTATAGATGAACGGGGCATTCTGACCATTCGGGGCGAATGCGCCGCCTGGGAAGAAGTCGTTGCCGCCGGGCATCTGGCGGCGGCGCCGTCCGGAGTTAGGAACGTAGTCAACGAGCTTTCCGTCCGGGGAAGGCCCGCTCCCCGCAAGGACTACGGTCCGTACCGGGAAATGGGACTAAGGGCAGGGCGCATTGATACTGTTGACGCCCTTATCATCGGCGCGGGTATATCCGGCTGCGCCATTGCCAGGGAATTATCAAAGTACCGCCTCCGCATCCTCGTCATTGACAAGGGAGATGACGTGGCCTCCGGGGCGACCAAGGCGAACAACGGCAATATCCATCCGGGGCATGATGTAAAACCGGGAACCCTCAAGGCAAAGCTTAACCTCCGGGGAAACGAGATGTACACCCAATGGGCGCAGGATCTGGGGTTTGAACTTCAGCGCTGCGGCCTCATGGGGGCCGTTACCGACATCCGTGCGCTGCCTCTTCTTGAAAAAGCCGCGGAAGGCGCCTGTGCCATGGGGGTTTTCAACCCGCAGGTCCTTGACGGGGAACAGGCCAAGCGCCTGGAGCCGGGATTTGCAGAACAGGGGATAGAACCGGCGGCGGCGATATGGCTTCCTTCCATGGGATTGGTAGAGCCTTACAAAGTTGCGATAGCCCTGGCGGAGAACGCCGCCATGAACGGAGTCCGGTTTCTGTTCAATTGTACTGCGGCGGATATTTTGACAAAAGACAAACGGGTAAGTGGAGCCCTTACCAGCCGGGGCATCATAGAGGCGTCCTACATCATCAACTGCGCCGGAGTATACGCCGATGAAATTTCCGCCATGGCCGGGGACAAGTGCTACACTATCCACCCCCGCAAGGGGACTATCGCGATTCTGGACAAGAACCGCAAGCCTGTCTATCACTCCCTGGCGGGGGTCCTGGGGGGAAGCGCCCAAAAGAAATCAAACAGCGAGTCCAAAGGCGGCGGTATGTGCCGTACCCCGGAATGGAACATACTCATGGGCCCTTCGGCGACGGAGGTCCCTGACAAGGAAGACCTGAGTTCCACGCCGGAAGATCTGGCATACGCCATGTCCCTGGGGATAGATTACGGTATCAACAATGGCGATATTATCCGTTTCTTCACCGGAAACCGTCCGGCGGATTACAAAGAGGATTTTTTTATTGAGCTATCCCCGGTTACCGGAGGATTCATCAACGTGGGGGGCATCCAGTCGCCGGGGCTGGCGGCAGCGCCGGCGATTGCCGAAATGGTGGAGGATATCTTCACCAGGGCCGCAGCAAAAGACGGTTTCCCCCTGGAAAGGGATCCCAACTTCAATCCTGTCAGGGAACGGGAAAAAGAATTCCGCCATTTAAGCCGGGAGCAGCAGGACGAGCTTATCCGCCGGGACCCGGCCTACGGCAGGATCGTCTGCCGTTGCGAAAGTATCACCGAAGGGGAGATCCTCGCGGCCATGCGTTCTCCGGTTCCCCCGGTATCGGTGGACGCGGTAAAGCGGCGAACCAGGGCCGGCATGGGCCGCTGCCAGGGGGGGTTCTGCCAGAGCCGGGTAGTGGAACTATTGGCCCGGGAACTGGGGAAGGACTTGACGGCAATCACCCTCCGGGGAGAGGGCAGCAATATACTGGCGGCGGATACCCGGCCTGAAGCGGGCAGGGGGGAACCATGAAAAAACTGCATACCGGTATTGCTGTAATCGGCGCGGGCCCCGCAGGACTGGCGGCAGCCCTGGAAGCCAAGCGCCAGGGTGTAGAAAGGGTACTCCTTCTGGAGCGGGACGCGGATCTGGGGGGCATCCTCCAGCAATGTATCCACGATGGTTTTGGGATACACCGCTTTGGCTGCCGCTTGTCGGGGAATCAATACGCCCAGGCTTTTATCGACCAGGTGGAGACATCGGGTATCGAAACCCTTACCGAAACCACGGTCCTTGAGATCGGCGCGGACCGGCGGATCTTTGCCTGCAACAGGCGGGACGGAATACTTGACATTGAGTGCGGGGCGATCATCCTGGCCATGGGTTGCCGGGAACGGACAGCCGCCCAGGTGTTGATCTACGGGGACCGGCCTGCAGGGGTGCTCACCGCCGGGGCGGTACAGCGTTACATTAACATGGAAGGCTGCCTGCCGGGGCGGACTGCGGTGATCCTCGGTTCCGGGGATATCGGACTCATCATGGCCCGGCGTATGACCCTGGAGGGCATTGAGGTAAAGGGAGTGTACGAAGTGATGGAGAACCCCGGCGGGCTGACCCGGAACATTGTGCAATGCCTTGACGATTTTAACATTCCCCTGCACCTTTCGGAAACCGTCGTCCGGATCCGGGGACGGGACCGGCTTGAGTCTGTTACCACTGTCAAGGTTGGGCCGGACCGTAAGCCCCTCCCCGGCACGGAAACCGTGGTTCCCTGCGATCTTTTGGTACTGGCGGTAGGACTGATCCCGGAGAACGAATTGTCCGTTAAGGCAGGGATAGAACTTGATCCCCGGACCAGGGGGCCGGTCTTAGACTCGTCCTGTATGACCAGTGTGCCGGGGATCTTCGCTGCGGGAAATGTGGCGGCGGTCTTTGACCTGGTGGACTATGTATCCCAGTCCGGGGAGGCCGCCGCCCGGGGTGCGGCGGCGTTTCTGCGGGGGGAACTCTCCGTCCCAGACTGGGACCCGGTGGAAGCCGGGGAGAACGTCAACTTTGTGGTACCCCAGCGGATTCGCCGGGAGGATTCCGATGGAAAGACCGCCTTCTTCCTGCGGGTAAAAAACCCTGTAGCGGCGGCGGATCTGCTGTGTTCTACCGGGGATCAGGTCCGGCTGCAAAGGAGATGCCGCCATGTCACACCCCCGGAGATGCTCAGTTTTGAGCTCGAAACCAAGGGACCCCTGCTGGTCGAGATGCGGGGGTAGGCCGCAGCAGAGGCGTCTGTACCGCAGGCCGCAGGGCCCGGCGGTGAAGCTGCCGCGACTTCCCCCTCCCATACATGGCACGGAGTGGTATTATAAAGTCAGGAGAGATTATGACAAGGGAATTCATCTGTATCGTCTGTCCCAACAGTTGCCGCCTCACGGTTACCGAAACCGCGGGGAGTATCACCGTCAGCGGCAATGAGTGTCCTCGGGGTGAAAAGCACGGCATCCACGAGTACCGGGAACCGACGCGGATGCTCACCACCACCGTGGCGATAGCCGGGGGAGTCCTGCCCCGGCTGCCGGTGATAAGCCGGGAAGAAGTGCCTAAGGCGCTGATTGGCCGGTGTCTCCGGGTACTTTACAAAATGAAAGTGAGCGCCCCCCTGAAGTGTGGGGACATTATCGTAAAAAATATTTGCAATTCCGGCGTGGATGTAATAGCGTCCCGCTCAATGGATCTTCGTCCTGAGGCCGGGACATGAACCGGGCCGGTGAAGAAACAAAGGAAAAATGAACAGGAAGGAAAGATAGATGGATAAGCAGGCGATCATCAGTGGATTACGGGCCGTACTGGGCGGGGACCGGGTACAAGACGACCCGGAGATAATCAGAAAGGCGTCGGTGGATTACATCGGCTTTAGGCAGTATGAACGGTTTGACGGTAAGGATTGGGTTCCCCAGGCGGCCTGTGTGGTAAAGCCTCGTGATACGGAAGAGGTATCCAAGGCCCTGGTCTTCCTCAATCAAAACCGGATTGATACGGTTCCCCGTACCGGCGGGTCCAGTGTTACCCAGAGTATTGAACCGGAGGAGGGCGGAGTCATTCTGGATGGTTCTGAGATGAACGGAATCATTGCCCTTAACGAACAAGATATGATGATCACCGCCAAATGCGGGACTCCCCTGGAATATCTGGAGAATTACCTAAATGAACGGGGTTTTACTTCCGGCCATTTCCCCCAGTCCCTGCCCCTGGCCCATCTGGGGGGCCTTGTAGCCACCCGGAGCATCGGTCAGTTTTCTACCCTCTACGGGGGCATTGAGGATCTCCTGGTGGGCCTTGAGGTGGTGCTTGCGGACGGTGAGCTTATCCGGATAAAGAACAGTCCCCGCCGTTCGGTGGGCCCCGATCTGCGGCATCTTTTTATCGGCAGTGAGGGAATGCTGGGTTTCATCACCGAAGTGACCGTCAAAATATTCCGTCATACTCCCGAGACCCGGTGGATGTGGGCCTGGGCGATCAAAGGTATGTCCGCAGGGCTTAAGCTTATCCGGGAAGTGATGGTAGAAGGCTACCGGCCCGCAGTGGTACGGCTCCACGATGCCGAGGAGGTACAGCGCCTGTTCAGCGGTTCTGTCCAGGACGATTACTGCGTCCTCCTCTTTCTTGCCGAGGGGCCCGCTTCCGTTACCGCCGCCACCGGGCAGGGGATCGCCGAAATTGCCGGGCGCTATGAAACTACCGGCCTGGGGACCAGGCCCGTTGAGTCCTGGCTCAAGACCCGGAACGATGTCTGTTATCACATGGACGAACCGGTTTACTACCGTCACGGCGTTGTGGCGGATACCTGCGAGATCTCCGCCCCCTGGTCCGCCATCGGCGCGATATACGAGGCCATACGGGAACGGCTTCCCAGGGAAATGCCGAACCTGGTTTTCATCGGAGGGCACTCCTCCCACAGCTACGTTCAGGGGACCAACATCTACTTCACCTTTGGTTTTATTGTGAAAAACGGGGCCGAATCCGCCCGCAGCGATTACATGAAGGTTATTACGGTGATCATGGAAGAAACGCTAAAGCGGGGGGGCAGTATCGCCCACCACCACGGATCGGGCAAGTACCGCACCCGCTGGATGCCGGAGGAACACGGCAGTTCCTACCCGCTTCTCCGTAAACTTAAAGGGGCCCTGGACCCGAACCGGATACTGAACAAGGGCGTCCTGCTGACGGATTAAGGCCCATGAAGATCGCTGTTTGTTTTAAGGCCGTCCCCGATTTTGATCAGGTGGTTGATGCGGATTGGGATAACTTTAGCCTCTCCGCCGGTTTAGGCTATGTCAAGCGGATTTTCGGATGTTTCGACGAAAGCGCCCTGGAGACGGCGTTGCGGCTGCGTTCAGCCTGGGAAGACTCCGGCGAAACAACGGAATGTACGGCCATTACCGCAGCTCCCCTCCCGTTGTCTCTCTGTAAGACTCTGTTCGCCGCAGGCTTTGAACGGGTACTGGATCTGAGTGATGTCGCTTTGGAGCAATGCCGGCAAGACAAGGGGGGAAGTCTCCCCCTCGCTTCAGACGGGGACCTCCGGCCCCCGTCTTCCGCTGCCCCCTCTGCGGGGGAGGCCCCCCCCAACGCCCCCCTTCCCCCCGCAGGGTCTGACGTATCGCTATTGAACCTTGGGGCCTCCGAATTCCGGCCCCGGCACATTGCGGCTATCCTGGGAAGTTGCCTTGGTCCCGCTGCCTACGATCTCATTCTCACGGGCCGCCAGGCGGGCTGGGCCGATACCGGTACGGTCCCCTTGTTTTTGGCGGAGTTCCTCGGGATTCCGGCGCTGACGGGAGTCGAGGAACTTAGCCCCTGCGCCGGAGGGATCGAAGTAAAACGGATGACCGACTCCGGCCGGGAACGGCTTAGGGTCCGGCTGCCCCTGCTGGCGGTGTTGGGGAACGGTCCCGTGGCGGCTCTCCGGGCGGTAACTTTACGGGCCAGGATGGCCGCCTCAGGACGGGAGGCTGAAAAACCGCAACCGCCTGTTGCCGGCGGGATCGGGCCGGGCGGGGGGAATTGGGACCCCGGCGGGGTTCCGCTTTTTAGCCGGGAAAAACGGCGGAAGATTTGCCGTTTCCTTCCCGCCGGCGCCGAACTGGCCCAATCCGTCGCCTGGGTCCGGACGGAATACCTGGATGGATGGAGACAGTGAACATAGCCTTTGTCCTGTTCCAGGCATCGGACCCCGCCCTCCTCTGGGAGCTTATCGTTCCCGTCAAAAAAAATGAGGACCAGGTGGAATTCTGGCTGCCCGGCGTCTCTCCTGACTCCCTGTCCCAAGGTATGTCTCCGGCATGGTCCCCGGTCCCTGACGTAGTTGTTTGCGGTCTTCCGGGCGGCGGCTTTGCCCATACGGACGGTATGGACGGCGGGAACATCCGGAATATCGAAGGCTGCCTCCACCGGCTGGAGGGCCTCTGTGCGGAACGGCCGCCCGGTCTTATCCTGTTTCCTTCTTCCCTGGCCGGTCACGAACTGGGAGTACGCCTTGCCGCCCGGCTTGGCTGTGGCTGTTTCCCGGAAACCAGGATGCTGTTCCGGCAGGGAGAACGGCTTTTTGCCCGTAAAAAGGTTTGCGGTTCAAACCTTGATTGGGCTGCGGAAATTAAAGAGCTGCCCGCGGTGGTGACTGTCAGCGGCGGCAAAATAGTCCGGGCTGCGGGAAACGGTTCCTCCCAAACAAAAAACCGGGTAGAAAACCGTCCGGCGGCCCCTCTGTGCCTGCCTTCCTGGATTATGGACTACGAACAGTCCGAGGTCTTTCCCGCCAGGTCCCTGGAAAAAGCTCCGCTGATCTTTGCCGCCGGACGGGGTCTGGGGACTAAGGCCGCCTGCGTCCGGCTTCGGCGCGCCGCCGGACGCTTCGGCGCCCCCCTGGGCTTTAGCCGTCCCGCAGCCCTTAACGGCTGGGGGGAAATTGCCGGAATTATCGGGCAGTCGGGGCTCCGTTGCGCTGCGGAACTCTGCGTGGCTGTCGGGGTATCGGGGGCGGCGGCGTTCATGGCGGGTATCGAATCCGTCTCCACGCTGATAGCGGTGAATCCGGATAAAAATGCCCCTATTTTCCGTTACGCTGATATTGGGATCGTTGCCGGTGCGGAGGAATTTATCGCCGCCCTTGAAACAGGGGATGGCCAATGGGAACAGAATTAATGGCCGCCGCCCTCATACGCCAGGCCGCCGCTAAAGGACTTCCCCAACCACGGCGAGTTTGGGGGCGGTTTTGCCTGTAATGGCTGGGGTCCTAATTCCCTGTGCTGGGGTGGCATGGGGGATCATGTACAGGACCTTACCTGGATTAACCCGGCGGGAGAAATCTGGCGTATCACCCGGGGGCAGTACTGTTTTGACGGGACCGGCTGTCCCGCAGGGATTCTGGCTGGCTTTGAACCGGGGGAATAACTATACGGATTGGAAACATTCCCCGGGTTTAAAAGCAGTCAAACGAAGTAAGCCCAAACCGGTCCAGGTCAACCGTTCCTGTAGCGGAGACCTCGACTCCTTCGGCGCGGAGCAGGGCCGCCTGTAGTTCCAGCCCATCTCCCGGGGCAAAGGCGATGTGACCGTTGGCCTTTATGATACGGTGCCAGGGAAGCTTCCTGACCCGGGTCATGGAGTGGAGAACCCGGACCACCTGCCGGGCGCCGTTGGGCAGTCCTGCGGTAAAGGCGATGTCCCGGTAACAGGATACTTTGCCCGGAGGAACCGCCTCTATTGCTTCAATGATTCGCCTTGTTGATTCGGTCATACCGTTATACCTTATACGATTTAACGGGTATTTCCAATGCCCCTTGCATTTTCAATAACCCATGGTAGAATAATTGTTACTAAAAGAGAGGTGTAATTCAACGAATGGAGAGTGTTATATGAATCTGCAAAGACCGAACAGTAATGATGCCACAAGATCGGTAAACCGTTCCGCAAGTGTAGTGCCTTGCAGTGGTCTGTGTTCACGGTGCGTTGATGGATGCCGGGGCAACTGTGAAATCTTCAAGGCCACCTTCCGGGGCCGGGAACTCATCTATCCGGGGCCTTTTGGGGATGTCACCGCCGGGGGTGATAAGAATTACCCCGTGGACTATTCCCACCTCAACATCCAGGGCTATGCCCAAGGTGCGGAAGGCCTGCCTCCCGGGGTGCCGGCGGATCCGGACAACGCCCGCTTCCCCATGGTCAGCACGGAAACGGCCTATGGCTGGGATAAGAAGGTAAAGATGGCGGCGCCGATTTTTACCGGGGCCCTGGGTTCCACGGAAATTGCCCGGAAAAACTGGGAGCATTTTGCCGTAGGGGCGGCAATATCGGGGGTTACCATCGTCTGTGGAGAAAACGTCTGCGGTATCGACCCGGCGCTGGAGCTCAACAATGCAAAGAAGGTTACCAAGGCCCCGGATATGGACCGGCGCATTGAGGCGTACCGGAAGTACCATTCGGGTTATGGCGAGATCCTCATCCAGATGAATGTGGAGGATACCAATCTTGGGGTGGCCGAATACATCATCGATAAACATAAAATTGAGACGATTGAACTAAAATGGGGGCAGGGCGCCAAGTGTATTGGCGGAGAGATCAAGGTTGCCCAGTTGGAACGAGCTCTGGAACTGCAAAAACGGGGTTACATCGTCACGCCGGATCCCTCGGACCCCATCATCCAGGCTTCGTACAGGTCCGGGGCTATCAAGGAGTTTGAGCGCCACAGCCGTTTGGGTTTTGTCACCGAAGAAGGTTTTATGCAGGAGGTGGCCCGGCTGCGGAGTTTGGGCTTTAAGCGGATCACCCTTAAAACCGGTGCCTACAGCCTGAAGGAGCTGGCTATGGCGATCAAATACTGTTCCGACGCGCATATCGATCTCCTCACCATCGATGGCGCCTCCGGGGGTACGGGGATGAGTCCCTGGCGGATGATGGAAGAGTGGGGCATCCCCTCGATCTACCTTCACAGCGCCGCCTGGGAATTCGCCGCTATCCTTGCGGCAAAGGGCAAACGGGTTCCGGATCTGGCCTTTGCCGGAGGTTTCAGCTCTGAGGATGGTGTGTTTAAGGCCCTTGCTCTGGGCGCTCCATACGCCAAGGCGGTCTGTATGGGCCGGGGCCTGATGATCCCCGGAATGGTGGGCAAGAATATTGCCCAGTGGATCAGGGACGGGAGCCTTCCCAAGACGGTCTCTGACTTTGGCAAGACCCCGGAGGAGATCTTTGTTAACTACGAAAAGGTCAAAAACATCGTAGGGACCGATGAAATCAAAAATATTCCCCTTGGGGCCGTCGGTATTTACAGCTATGCCGATAAGATCAAAGTGGGCCTGCAGCAGCTTATGGCTGGCGCCCGGCGTTTCAACATCGGGGTGATAAGCCGGAAGGATATTATGTCCCTTACCGGGGAATGTGTAAAGGTAACGGGTATTCCCTACATCATGGACTGCTACCGGGAAGAAGCCCTGAAGATCCTGGGGAACTGATGATGGCTTAGTGCCGAATATCGGAAAAAATGAACCGCAGATGCCGGATCTGAAAGGCCGGATGCAGATCCTCCGCTATTCTTTTGGCCGGGATCAGGGGCGTCTTGCGGTTCTCTTTCTCTTCCACCGGCACGGGTTGAATTAACCATTTTTTCATATAACCCTTATGTGTTCTTAACATAACTTGTATAGCTTTGACTCATCTTAACTAAAGAGGAGTAAAGCATGAAAATCAAAACCTTTCTTGCTGCGGTTTGCCTTGGCGGTATTTGTCTGAGTACGGTCTTTGCCAGAGGGGGATCTGAGGGAGGCTCCGGTGGTTCCGATGCGCCTTACACGATTGAGGTAGCCGGTTCAACATCGGTTACACCCCTTATGGAATTGTTGGCGGCGGATTACGCCAAGATCCGGAGCAATGTAAAGATCAATATCAACGGTACCGGTTCTTCCGATGGCATCAAGGCTGCGGCGGCGGGAACCAGCGAAGTTGGGATGTCCAGCCGGGAGCTTAGTCCTGCGGAAAAGGGTTCCGGCCTTGACGAATTGGTCATTGCCATAGACGGTATTGCGGTTATTGTGAACAGCAACAATCCTCTTACCAACCTAACCATCCCCCAGATCCGGGATATCTACGCCGGAAGGATAAACGACTGGAGCCAGATCGGGGGCGGCAAAAGCGGGAAAATCGCCGTTGTTTCCCGGGAACCTGGTTCCGGAACCCGGGGGGCCTTTGAGGAACTCATCGAACTCAAAGACCAGCTTGTCCTTGGGGCCACGGAATTTGACGGAACCGGAGCAATAAAGGCCGAAATATCCCGGAATGCCGATGCCATTGGGTATATCTCCCTGGGATCGGTGGACAACTCCGTTAAGACCGTCAATATTGAAGGGGTAGCGGCCACTACGGCAAACGTCATAAACGGCAGCTACCGGATATCCCGGCCCTTCATCCTGCTTACTAAAAACGCTTCTTCACACCAGGAAACCAAACGCTTTCTGGAATGGGTCCTGTCTTCTGATGGACAGGCCATTGTGAAGAAGAGTTGGATTTCGGTAAAAGGCTAACCATGATGGATCGCCGGAAAACAGACCTGTTCTTTAAACGCCTCGTTGCCCTGGTTTCCGGCTTTTCCATCCTCGCCCTGGGAGCAATTCTGGTTTTTGTGCTTGTCCAGGGCGCGGTTCCCTTTATCCTGCCTACCGACTCGGGGATACGGATTGTTATCGAAAGGATTGATGAGATAACCGTAAACGGCCAGGTGTACCGGAATACGGCTATGATACCGGTTCCCCGGAACACCCCGTCTCTCTCCCTGCGTTTTGCCGGACAGGGGGGGGAGCGATCCATAGACATAGAGATCTCCCCTTCTGAAAAAGACCCCGAAAGGATGATCCGCTTTACTGCGGATGCAGGCGGGGAGATCACCTACCCTGAAGCCTATGTGTATACCCTGAGCTACCCGAGCGCTTTGCCGGGACTAAAGCAGAAGATACATCTCATTCTGCCGGAACCGCCTTACAGCCTGCACCGTTTTCTGGGAGGTCTCGATTGGCGGCCCACCTACACAAAGGTCTACGGTATCTTTCCCATGATTATCGGGACAATTTTGGCGGGCTTTGGTGCGGTCTTCCTGGGGGTACCGCCGGCTATTCTATGCGCCCTTTTTATGGGGGAATTTCTGCATCCCCGGATTGCATCCGTTGCCCGGGGAGGTATAGAACTCCTGGCAGGTATCCCCTCGGTAGTTTATGGATTCTTTGGCCTAATGGTCGTGGTACCGGCGGTCAAAGCTGCCTTTAAGGTTCCTTCGGGGAATGGGCTTCTCTCGGCGGTTATCATTTTGGCATTGATGATCCTCCCCACGGTGATTACCATTGCGGAGACGGCCATCCGGGCTGTCCCCCGGTCTCACCGGGAGGCTTCCCTTTCTCTGGGGGCAAGCAAAATGCAGACCGCCTGGTTTGTGGTCCTGCCCCACGCCCGGTCCGGGGTACTGGCGGGGATCATTCTGGGGATATCCCGGGCCATGGGTGAAACTATGGCGGTGATTCTGGTAGCCGGGAATTCCGTCCAGCTTCTGCACAGCCCCCTGGACAGTGTACGGACCCTTACCGCCACCATAGCTCTGGAAATGGGTTACGCCCAAGGACGGCACAGTGAAATGCTCTTTTCCGTCGGCGTGATGTTGTTCATTATCATCCTGCTGTTGAACAGCATCATCCTTAGGGTGCGTCGGCTGACGGATGCGGAGGCGTAGCATGAAACGTCAAAGCCGGAAATTGAAGGATGGCCTTTTGTATTGCCTTATGGTGGCAGCGCTGGTTTTTGTCATAGGCGCCCTGGCTTTTATCCTCGTCTATATTGTCCGGTTCTCTGTAGGATACATCAACCTTTCCTTTATAACTAGTTCTTCCCGAAACGGTATCTTCCCCATGCTGGTTACTACCCTCTATGTGGTGGTAGTGTCCCTGGTCATCGCCCTGCCTGTCGGCCTTATGACCGCTATATTTCTGAATGAGTATACCGGCAATTCGGGGCTTGTCCGGGCTCTCCGGCTTGCCATTGAAACCTTAGCGGGGATTCCCTCCATTCTCTACGGTCTGTTTGGCCTTTTGATGTTTTGCCGTTTTTTCAGGTTTGGTCAGTCGATTCTCGCCGGGGCTTGTACCCTAAGCATCATGATACTTCCGGTGATCATCAGGACTACCGAAGAATCCCTCAAGACCATCCCTGTTTCTTTTCGGGAAGCTTCCCTTTCCCTGGGGGCGACCAAGTTTCAAACCATCATCCATGTAGTGCTTCCCTCGGCTCTGCCGGGAATCGTCACCTCCGTCATCCTGGCCATCGGGCGGGTAGTGGGGGAATCTGCACCGGTACTCCTCACTGTGGGTATTACCCGGAACCTCCCCAGATCCATTTTTGATTCCGGCCGTACCCTCACCATCCATCTGTACTATCTGACCAAAGAAGCTATCAATCCCGATGACTTTGGTATAGCTTTTGCCACCGCAATGGTACTTATCGTACTGGTTGTGGTTATCAACACGGCGACAAAACTCATTTCGGCATACTTCGGGAAAAACCAGGGAGAAGGGCTATGAGCGAAACTCCAAAACTGGATGTTCGGGACCTGAATTTGTTTTACGGGGATTTTCACGCCCTAAAAAACATCAATTTTACCCTACAGAACCGGGAAATCACCGCCCTTATCGGGCCTTCGGGCTGCGGTAAATCTACCTTTATCCGGGTATTCAACCGGATGAACGACCTGATCCCCTCCTGCCGTGTTACGGGGGGTGTTTTTCTGGATGGTGAAGACATCTATGGCGATATGGACGTAACGGAACTGCGGAGCCGGGTAGGCATGGTGTTTCAGAAGCCCAATCCCTTTAACATGAGTATTTTTGACAACATCGCCTATGGTCCCCGGATGCAGGGTTTCAGGGACAAACATGGTCTTGCGGAACTGGTAGAAGCCTCTCTGGTAAAGGCTGCGCTTTGGGAGGAGGTCAAGGATCGATTAAAGAAACCGGCCCTGAGCCTGTCCGGGGGACAACAGCAGCGACTCTGTATCGCCCGGAGTATCGCCATGCAGCCGGAGATCATCCTGATGGACGAACCCACCAGCGCCCTGGATCCTTTGGCAACGGGGAGGATCGAGGACCTGATGGGGGATCTGAAAGCGGATTACAGCATCATCATTGTGACCCATGCTATGCATCAGGCTTCCCGGGTAAGTGACCGGACCGCCTTTTTCCTTTTGGGAGATCTGATTGAATACAATGATACCAAAGCGGTATTTACCAATCCCCAGGACAAACGGACCGAGGATTATATATCCGGCCGTTTCGGCTAAAGCCGGCGCCGGGAGCAGGTTGATATGATATACAAAAGGGATCGAATATGAATACGCGGATATTTTTTTTGGAAGAGTTAAATCGCCTGCGTCACGACGTTTTGTCTATGGCTTCCCGGGTTGAAGAAGCCCTTGGAAGGGCCATTGGGGCCTTAAAAAGTACGGATACCGAATTGGCGGATGAGGTAAAGGCCGGCGATGCGGTGGTAGACGCTATGCAGCTTAAGATTGAAGATCAGGCCGCTATCCTCATTGCCACCCAGCAGCCGGTTGCCCGGGATCTGCGGGAACTGGTAACAATCTTTAAAATTACGGGCAACCTGGAACGAATGGGGGATTACGCAGTACACACCGCCAGGGCGGCTATCAAACTCTCCGGGGAACCGCCCTTCCGATCCCTGGAGCATCTTGAACGGATGGCGGAAACAGGAAAGGAAATGCTTCGGGCCGCCATTGCCGCCTACCTGAGTCAGGATCCCCAGTCCGCCCGGGCGGCAGCGGCCCTGGATGACCGGATAGATACCGAACACAAGGCCCTGACCGGAGAGGTTCTGGAACTTATGCAGGAACATCCCGAACTGATAAACAAGGCAATCCGCCTTCTCCATACCTCCGGTTTTCTGGAACGCCTGGGGGATCATATAACCAATATATGCGAGGGTATAATATATATGGTAGAAAGTAAACATGAAGAGTTGAATGAGTGAGGTTTGAGTGGCACAAATCGCAATCTTAATTATAGAAGACGATCTTGATATTCAGGAGATGCTCTCCTTTGCCATGTATAAAGAGGGCTGGAAACTGATCATGGCAAAAACCGGTGAGGAGGGACTTACTCTGCTGAAAAAAGAGAGGGTAGCCTGCATTGTCCTGGATATCATGTTACCGGGCATGGACGGGTTTAAGGTGTTGAAGAAAATCAAGATGGATGAGTTTTCCCGGTCTATCCCCGTTATCATGACCACCGCCCGAGGAGAAGAATCGGATACTATTGCGGGGCTGGAACTTGGGGCGGATGATTATGTGGTAAAGCCCTACAGTCCCAAGGTGCTTATCGCCCGAATCCGGGCGGCCCTGCGGCGGCTTGAGGAACCAGCGGAAGGTCCTGCAGAAAAAACATCCTGGGTTCAGGGGAAGCTCCGGCTTGATGCGGAACGGCATGAGGCTTGGTGCGGTGAGCGGCAGATGGATCTCTCTGCAACGGAATTCGCTCTGTTGCAGCATTTTCTTTCCCATCCTGACCGGGTGTATTCCCGAAACCATATCATCGCCGCTATCCGGGGTCCTGATTATCCGGTAACTGACCGCTCCGTAGATGTACAGATCCTGGCGCTACGGAAAAAACTGGGAGAGGCCGGAGACATGATTGAAACGATCCGCGGTGTGGGATACCGCTTTAAGGGAGCGCAGGGTTATGAAAACAGTATTTAGAAATAGTTTGCGGGTACTTCTTTTAACCGCAGTAGGTATGTCCTTTATCTTTATCCTGTCGGTTATGGGATTTATGGATTCCCTCTACTACGAAACCTATGCGGGGAATCTGCTTGATACCGCCAGGACCTTGTTGCCCTTGATGCCCGATGATGTGGCGGCATGGTTTGGAGAACTGCGGAATACGAGTCCCTACCGGTTTACTTTTATCCAGCCGGATGGACAGGTCATTGCAGACTCCCAAATTGACGCCGTGGAGAACATGGAAAACCACCGGAACCGGCCGGAGGTAGTGGCCGCGCTGGCGGGCCGGGAGGGAAGCGTCCGGCGGGATTCGAGCAGTCTGGGTTCCCAGTTTATCTATGCGGCCTTGCCGGTGTACGGCCCCAATGGGGAAATAACCGGAGTTTTCCGCCTCTCTCATTTGGTGCCCAGCTTTAATCAGCGGGTTTCCTCCGCCGCCCTGCCATTTTTTCTTATTGCCACCTTGGTAATCATTGCCGCGTGCGGGGTGGTTTTTCTCTTTTCCCTTTCCCTGTCCCGGGCCCTGAACCGGCTGGTGCGGATTGCCCAGGCTGCGGCGGCGGATCCTCCGGCAGTGGGGGCCTCTGTTCCGATCACCCAGAATACCCGGGAATTCATGGTTGTAGAAGGGGCCCTGCGGAGTATGGCCGCCGAATTATCCCGCCGCATTGGGGAGGCCAGGGCGGAGGGCGGCCGTCTTGAGGCCATTCTGAACGGCATGACCGAAGGGGTCTTTGCCATGGATGATCGCCTCATGCTGCATTTGGCAAACCCCCAGGCTCGGGAAATTTTTGCCATTGAGGGAGATGTACAGCCGGGTTCCCTGTCCCTCCTGGCCGCCACCTATTCCGCCGAACTGGAAGGGGCAGCCAACCGGGTGTTGAAGCACGGCGCCCCCGAGGAACTCCATGTCAAATTCCATATCGGGGGTGTACAACGGCACTTCCGGGTCTTTGCGGCGCCATTCAGGGCTGCGGGAGACAAAACAGCCCCGGAAGGGGTAGTGATGGTGTTGAGCGATATTACCCGGCTGATGAAACTTGAACAGGTACGCAAGGATTTTGTGGCCAATGTTTCCCATGAGCTCCGAACTCCCATTCAACTGGTCAAGGGATTTTCCGAAAACCTGCTGGAATCTCCTCCCGATGACCCGGATGAGATCCGCCATTGTATTGAGATCATTCAAAAAAATGCCCAGGGTATGGAAAACCTTGTCAACGATCTTTTGGCCTTGGTGAGTCTGGAGGATGAGGGGAATCCCCGTCCGGGCATGGAGGAAACCGATGTTTCTGTGCTGCTGGAGGAAGCCGTCGGGGCGGTCCGGTTTCAGGCAAAGAACAAGGATATAGCGATTACGGTTCAATGTCCCGCCGGACTCACCGCGAAACTCTACGGATCTTTTATTATTCAAGCGGTAATAAACCTGCTGGATAACGCCCTCAAGTATTCACCTGCCGGTTCCCGGGTACGAGCCGGGGCCTATGTCTCCGGGGAGGAACTGGCTATCGAGGTGCAGGATCAGGGGATAGGGATCCCCCAGGAACACCTTGAGCGGATCTTTGAGCGTTTCTACCGGGTTGACCGGGCGCGTAGCCGTGAGGCCGGCGGGACCGGACTGGGGCTTTCCATCGTGCGCCACATCGCCCTGATCCATCAAGGCAGAGTGGAGGTTGAAAGCCATGCCGGTGAAGGGTCTCTTTTCAGGATTGTGACACCCAGAGGGCCCTTGGGACAGCCGGACAACAAGTCTACAGGGTAAAAAGAGTCTTCAGGCCTCATACGGACTAAATCTTGATAAAATCCGTCAAAGCTTCAGGATGCGGAGGCTTCAAGGCGTTTCCGGATTGCCTCGTATTCCAGATTGTCTATCTGTTCTCGTAGCCACGCTACCAATTCCCCGCGGGATTCATATTCGTATCCTTCAAGCTCCAATAAAATTTCTTCCATGATGAGGGGCTTAAACCGTTTGCAGGCGTCCAGCAATTTTTCAAGCAGAGCCCTATCCGGGGCGGCGATCCGCTGTTTTTGGGGACCCTTTTTCGCAGCGCTTTCCAGCAGTTGTTTCAGATCCACCAGGAGGGTCTCAACCTTGCCGATAAAGGCATTGTTCTCCTCGTTCACCGTGTCATAGTCCCCAGCCTTGGCGGCGTACTCCAGCTTTTCCGCCTGTCTGCCGATGACATCGGCGCAGATGCCATAACTTGCGCCCTTGAGACCGTGCACTGTTACGGCGTAATCCGGCAGGGCATCCGGAGAAAAGGACCGCAGTTTTGTTAGTAGTTCCGGAGTGTGTATGGTATATGAGCGGAGTACCGTAATGTATGCAGCTTCGTTCCCGTACCGTTCAATCCCTGCGTCAAAGTCTATTCCCTTTGTTCCGTAGGTGTCCAGGAGGATCGCCTCCAGTTCCGCTTCAGCAGTGGACATTTCCATCCTGAGCTGTTCCGCCTGCTGCAGAATCTCTTCAGTTTGTTTGTCCCGTACCCACTGGTTTAACATGGTATCAAGCCGCATGATGTCGATGGGTTTTGAGATAAAGGCGTTAAAACCACTGGAGAGGAACATCTCTTCATTGCCCGCAATCACGTTGGCGGTAAGTGCAATAATTGGTACATTTTTTGCATACTTTGTACCGATTTTATTACGGATGATCCGGGTCGCTTCGATGCCGTCCATTTCCGGCATCATGTGATCCATAAATACCAGGTCATAGCGTGTCTTCTCTTCCCGGATCTTCTCAATGGCTTCCCTGCCGCTGGATGCACAGTCGATAACAAGTCCATAGGGCATCATAAGCCCCCGGGCAACATCCAGATTGGTTGCCACATCGTCCACTATCAGGACTCTCCCGTAGGGCATATAGGAGCGGATCAAATTTTTCCCCAGGCTGCGTTTGTCATTTCTAAACCGGAAGCTTTTGAGGTGTTCCGCTATCGTCTTGCCAATAGGATTTTTGTCGGCAATTTTTTGCCGTAGATGCACGCTAAAGATGCTGCCCCTGCCATATTCGCTTTCAACAGTTATTGTACCATCCATCATCTCGGTAAGTTTTTTTGTGATGGAAAGTCCAAGACCGGTTCCTTCAATTTTACGGTTTGCCCTGGTATCAAGCTGACTGTATTCGGCAAAGAGTTTGTCCATGTCTTCTTTTTTGATGCCCCTGCCGGTATCCTCTACGACAAAGCGGAGCATAGCATCGGATTCCTTCGGCTCCCAGTGGATCCGCAGGACCACCTTTCCCTCCTGGGTATATTTGAAGGCATTGGATAGCAGGTTGTTCAAGATCTGCTTAACCCGCAGTTCGTCACCCCAGAAACGGGAAGGAAGGGTTTCATCCGGATCCAGTTCAAAGTTGATAGGTTTTGAACCGATACGGACGATGTTGAGCTGTACCGTGTCGTTGATCAGGCTGGGGGTATCGTATTCTACCGGGATAAGATTGAAACTTCCCGACTCGATTTTTGAAATATCAAGGATATCATTGATGATCCCCAAAAGACCGGAACCGGAACTGTAGATTTTTTCCAGATCTTCGTGGGTTTCCGGGGGCAGTTTTTTTTGTAATTCAATTTCCGAAAGACCGATGATCGCGTTGAGAGGCGTGCGGATCTCGTGGCTCATGGTTGCCAGAAAAGCGCTCTTGGACCGGCTTGCCGCTTCCGCTTCCAGTTTGGACTGTACCACTGAAGTAATATCGCTTATATCGATAAAAGTGCCCTTTGTCTCTCCTGTCAGTTTATCGGAAATTATTTTGAAATGCCGGGATTTTCCGTCATGGATTATCTCCTTGGTACTCTCGTAGGGGCCTTTACTCTCCAGTATTTCCGCTATCATCATTTTAATAGTCATCTCCCCAAAGAGATCAAGAATTGGCCGTCCAACAGGCAGTGCGGGGTTTTTTATATGGGCAAATTCCGCCAGAGGTTTACTGATGTAGGTGATACAGTTGTGTTCATCCACTATGGCGATAAGATTGGGAGTTGTCGCTATGAGGGTAGTAAAAGTGTCTTCCGCTTTTACCGATGCGGAGGTTCTGTTCCGGGCAAAATTCGTAATCATGTAAATAAATATGGATCCGCAGATCGCCATACCCCAATTGGTGATGAGTTCATTAATCAGAACATTTTCGGATTCCTTGCCGATAAAGACACCTCCGATCATCATGCATAAAATGACGCCGTTGGTAAGGATGAGGAAATACAGCATGCTCTTGGGCTGGAAGTATACCCCCGCAAGGGCACAGAGAGCAAGGTAGATGTTAAAATAATGATTGAAGTTTCTTATTACCACAGAGCCTGTGGTGTAGACGGCGAATACAACGAGGGGTGCCAGAAGGGCAATACGGCGGGTGTTTCCGGCAACCCATAATACCAGAAAGAGGAGGGCTGCTGCAATGCCCACAAAAATAATCATTTTTATCATATTTTCGTAGTCTCCCTTTTCTATATAGGTGAGGCTGTCGAAAAGTCCAAAGATACAAATGGAAAGGACTGCCAATCCATTTGCAAGTTTAAAGTAGCGGAGATCACTGCTTTTTTCCAAAAGAGCATGCTTTTTACTGCCCATGGAACACCGCCTTCATCTGATAAGACAAACTGTTAACTGCGGCAATTTTCACCTCCCCGGGCATGATTTCTACGGAAAGGTCGGATTCAAAAAATGTCTCGCCGTCCAAATTGACCGTCAGGGGAGTATCCGAACGGATGGAAACTTTTTTTACCCGCCGCAGAGAAGCCATGTCTGGATATTTATAGTATCCTCCATGCATATAATCGGACATCAGCCCCACTATCTGTATTCTGTAGGTATCCCCCACCGTTATCATGTCCAGGATTCCGTCATCCGGCACGGCGGTGGTAACCGCAGATTTGCCTGCCCCATAATAGGGGCCGTTGGCGATGTTGATGATGGTATAGACGCCGCTTATATCTTCCCCGTCGGCGTTTATCGTATACCACTGTCCGAAGGAGGCCGTTTCAAAGGTCGCCAGGATTCCTCCCAGATTATACAACAGGCTGGTTAATGAAGGAAAGATACTCCGAAAGTTTACAAAGTATCTGCTCAGGGACAGGGTTTTTAACACTGAAACAGCTTCAAGGCCAACGGTACAAAAGTTCAGGGCACAGTTGTTTCCGCAGTGGATAATATCCGTTGGAATAGCCGGGGCCGCAACCTGTAATGCGATGTTCCTGAATTGTTCATAATGCTCAAGCCCAAAGGCCCGTACAAAATCACTGCCTCCGCCAAAGGGCATGATGGCAAGTTCCGCGTTGGGGATGCCGATAATACCGTTAAGGCAGTCAAAGAGGATCCCGTCGCCCCCTATGGCGTAAACCCTGACGGTTACCGCCGTATCAATTTGGGTTATCCGCTTTCTGATAACGCTGATGGCATCCCGGGGATACCGTGAAACATGGATAGAATAGGCGGAATTGCCGGAATGTTCAAAGTAGGCCGTTATTTGAGACCGAATCCTGTCTAAATCGGCCTGACGCGGAAAAGAATTTGGATTGAAAAAGAAAAGATGTTCCCTTTTGTCATCCGTTTCCATGTTACGCTCCTTCTTCTGTCTTATCAGCGGATAACCCTTCCAGCCGCTCCCTTATGGCATCGTATTCCAGATTGTCAAGCTGTTCCCGCAGCCATGGTATCAGATCTCCACCGGTTTCATAGTCATAAGACTCAAGTTCGTTCATGACCGCTTCCATCATTGCGGACTTGTAATGTTTGCAGCCTGTGAGGAGTTTATTGAGCAGCGCCTTATCAGGAACGGCCAGCTTCTGCCGGGGAAGATTCTGATCGGCGAAACGTTGCAGAAGTTCATCTATGGCGGCAACCAGGGTTTCCGTCCTGGAGATAAAGGCAGCATTCTTTTCATTTACCTGCCCGTAGTCCCCGGTCTTTGCCGCATGTTCCAGGATTTCCGCCTCCTTGCCGATCCCGTCTGCATTGATGCCCTGACTCGCCCCCTTGATGCCGTGGACCGTCACGCCATAGTCCTGCAACGTTTCCCGGGAGAGTCTCCGGAGTTTTTCCAGCAGTTCCGGGGTATGGAGTACGTAGGAGCGGAGGATCCGCAGATAGATCTCCTCGCTTCTATAGCGTTGAATCCCTGTAGTTATGTCAAGCCCCTCTATCCGGGCCTGCCGCAGAAATTCGGCGATGTTTTGTTCCGGACTATCACCGGTTTTTCCGGTCTCCGTGACATCTTTGTCCGCCAACTGCTGCTCCACTTTCCGGAGGGTTTCGTTGCTCTGCCGGTCCCGTACCCACTGGTTTAGTATTACATCCAGCCGCATGATGTCGATGGGTTTTGCAATAAAGGCGCTGAAACCTGCCTCAAGAAACATCTCTTCATTACCCGCCAGGGCGTTAGCAGTCAAGGCTATTATGGGTACGGTTTTGGCATACTCCGTACCGATTTCCGTACGGATGATCCGTGTTGCCTCAATACCGTCCATGCCGGGCATCATGTGATCCATGAATACCACGTCGTACTGTACCGCCCCGTTCCGGATGCGGTCTATGGCTTCCTGCCCGCTGTTAACGCAGTCTATGGAAAAACCGTAGGGCAGCATCAAACCCCGGGCCACATCAAGATTGGTGATCACATCGTCCACCACCAGTACCTTCCCATAGGGCATGTAGGAACGTACCAGATTTTTGCTCCGGCTGCACCGGTTTTCGATAAATCGGAAGGACATGAGACCCTCCGCCAGATCCTTTCCGATGGGCCGGCCGTCGATGACTTCCTGCCGCAGTTCCACGGTAAAGACACTGCCCTTGCCGTATTCACTCTCCACGGTGATAGTGCCCCCCATCATTTCCGTAAGCCGCTTGGTGATGGAAAGGCCCAGTCCGGTCCCCTCGATCATCCGGTTCATCCGGGTATCCAGCTGGCTGTACTCTGAAAAGAGTTTCCCTATATCATCCGGTTTGATGCCCTGTCCGGTGTCTTCTACGATAAATATGATGTAGGAATCATTTCCCCGCTGTTCCCATTTGATCCGCAAGGTTACCGACCCTTCCCGGGTGTACTTGAAGGCATTGGAGAGAAGGTTGTTCAGTATCTGTTTTGTCCGTAGTTCATCGCCAAAGAGCCGGATCGGTATGTTTTCATCGATATCCGGGTAAAAGATAATGGGTTTTGAACCGATATGCACGATGTTGAGCTGTATCGTGTCGTTGATCAGGCTGGGGGTATCGTATTCCACCGGAATAAGATCGAGACTGCCCGCTTCGATCTTGGAAATATCCAAAATGTCATTGATGATCCTTAGCAGGGTAGACCCGGAAGTGTATATCTTTTCCAGATCGTCGTGGACATCCGGGGGCAGATCTTTTTGCAGTTGTATCTCCGAAAGACCGATGATCGCATTGAGGGGTGTACGGATCTCGTGGCTCATGGTGGCAAGGAAAGCGCTTTTTGCCTGGGAAGCGGATTCTGCCTTTGCCTTTGACTGGTTGTATACATAGTTTTGAAATTTGATGGTCATTCCCAGAAACACGCTGACGATAAACATGGCCTGGACATTGTCCACCACAACCAAAAACTCCGAATCCAGCGGATTGGGGAACCATGCGGAATAGCGGTAATCGACGTATACGATAATGACCAACAAAAGGATCTCTAACGATACCATAATAAAGCAGTCTTTTTTTTCAAAGATAAAAAACATGAGGAGGATTATCATAACCCAGTATATGGGCATGCCGCTTTTAATACCCCCGGAGATTAGGTACATGATGGGAACAAAAATAAACCCTGCAATTCCTATAAGCAGAAATGCCCCTAACCGGTATTTTTGATACCGGTTGCAGACATAGAAGATCAAAAGGGTAATCGTCACCAGGAGAAGCAGGGTAATGATCTGTTGTGCAGACGGGGTAAGAATAATGGTTACAATTGTGGCGACTATAGTTGCAAGTATAGCAATGCCGACGACCAGATTAAACACCCTGACGGTAAAGGGTAATATGTCGGACATGATATATTTGTTCAACAGCAGCTGTAATTTTTTTGTCATATTTTTCTCCATGCCGGCATATTGCCGGAAGATTGCAGGAAAGCCGGGGGTCCCGCAGAAATCCCGTTGCCCTAAAAACCTGGATGGCGCCCCGGGATACGCCCCTCAAGTTTTATTAGCCGCCTCTGCCAATTTGTCATTGATGTCATTAAAGGCTTCCACTATTCTGCCGTCAAAATTTTTATTCCATCCGTCCAGAATGATACGGCATGCTTCGGCATGGCTCATCCCCCGGCGGTAAACCCGGTTAGCCACCAGGGCGTCGTATACATCAGCCACCGCCATGATCCGTCCGTAGAGGGGAATATCATCCCCTGTGAGGCCCTTAGGGTAACCCTTTCCGTCAAAACGTTCATGGTGGGAAAGGGCGATCATTTTGGCGTACCGGAGGTAATACTGGGTGGGGGTGCGGACGATCATGTTTTCCAGGAGTTCCCCGCCGATAAGGGTATGCCGCTTCATGATGGCGAATTCCTCATCATCCAGCCGGTCCGGTTTAAGGAGTATCTGATCGCTGATAGCTATCTTCCCGATATCGTGGAGGGGGGCGGCGCGCACCACCATATCCAGGTCCGTGAGGGTAAGCTCGTCCGGAAACAATCCTTTCTTGATAAGCTGTTTACCCAGCATGCCCACATACTTACTGGTCCGGGCCACATGCTCACCGGTATTTTCATCCCGGCATTCAATGAGTTCCGCAAAGGAGAGGGCTACACTCTCCGACAGTTTTGCTACCGTATTTTCAAGATGAGTCTGGTAGGAAGAAAAACGGATGTGCAGTTCTATCCGGTGGATCAGAATGCTTTTTTCAATTGGCTTGGTAATAAAATCCCGGGCTCCCGACTGTAATCCCCGAACTTCCATTTCTATGTCGTGGTTCCCGGTGAGAAAAATAACGGGAATGCTCCCCAGGTACTGGTTCAACCGGAGCCGCTTTAAGGTTTCAAACCCGTCCATTTCAGGCATTTCGATATCCAGGAGGATCAGATCCGGTTTTTCCTGCATACAGATCTGCAGGGCCATGGCGCCGGACTTGGCCAGGGAAACATCGTAACACTCCTCAAGCTGAGCGCCTATCTGTTTAAGGCTTGCGAGGTTATCATCTACTACCAGAATTTTATTCATGCTACGGAATTCCTTCCCTGATTGTACAAAACCAGCGAAGCGGCATTTTGCAGATCGGCCAGTTTATCCTTAACCGCCTCAAAGGCATCTACCACCAGGGGATCAAAGGCGCCGCCCCGCCCCTCGGCGATAAGCCGGCAGGCTGCCTCGTAACCCGGCGCCTTGCGGTAGACCCGGTCGGTCAGGCAGGAGTCAAAAACATTCGCCACCGCAACGAGCCGGGCGCAGAGAGGTATTTCATTCCCCACAAGACCGTTGGGATAACCCGTACCATCGTACCGTTCATGGTGACTTTCAGCTATCTGCTTGGCGAATTTGAGGTAATGCTGTTCCGGGGTACGGGCGTGTATCTTCTCAAGAAACTGGGCGCCGATAGTGGTATGCTTTTGCACTTCCCTGAATTCATCTTCGGTCAGGCTCCCTTTTTTGAGAAGCAATATATCACTGATGCCGATTTTACCGATATCATGAAAGGGCGTAGCCCGGACGATCATGGTCAGATCGTTTTCGGTAAGCTCTCCGCCAAAGACCTTGGTCTTTAATAGCTGCCGGCCGATGATCTCCACACACTTGCTCGCCCGCAGTATATGTCCCCCCATATTGCTGTCTTTACACTCGATAAGTTCCGCAAAGGAGGTGACGATATTGTTCTCCAGCTCCATTACTGTACGTTCCAGGGAGGTTTGATAGGCGGAAAACTGGAGGTGGAGTTCGATCCGGTGGAACAAAATCTCCCTGTTGGCCGGTTTGGTGATAAAATCCATGGCTCCGGACTCCAGGGCACGGATCTCCGTTCCGGAATCGTGATTCCCGGTAAGGAAGATAACCGGTATGGGGCTGAGTTCCGGGTCGGTCTTGAGCCGTTGTATGGTCTCAAACCCGTCCATTTCGGGCATTTCTACATCCAGGAGGATAAGATCCGGCTTTTCGTACCTGCAAATTTGCAGCGCCAAGGCTCCGGATTTGGCAAGGGATACTTCGTAATGGGATGCAAGCTGGACGCTTATTTGTTTGAGGCTTGTGAGGTTATCATCCACTACCAATATCTGCTTTGCCATACTACCTCATCTCCGCGGCAGATTCTCAGGATGTCTGTAGCAATCCACAAGGTGATCATTTACAATACCTGTAGCTTGCATGAAAGCATATACGATGGTGGGACCCACAAAGGAGAACCCCAGGCGTTTCAGCTCCTTCGACATCTTCTCCGAAAGTTCGGTTGAAGCAGGAAGCTCCTTCATGGTTTTGAAGTGGTTTACAATGGGTTCTCCGTCTACCCAATTCCTGAGCCACTGTGAAAAAGAAACGGGGCCTTCCATTATTTTGAGGTAAGCCCGGGCATTTTGGATGGCGGAAAGGATCTTTCTCTTGTTGCGGATAATCCGGGAGTCCTCCAGAAGCCTTTCAACGTCCCGCTCCCCATACCGGGCTATTTTGTCGGCCTGCATGTTGTCAAAGGCTGCCCGGTACCCTTCCCGCCGTTTCAGAATGGTAAGCCAGGAAAGCCCTGCCTGCGCCCCTTCAAGGATCAGAAATTCAAAAAATTTTTGGCTGCTCTTTACCGGCCGTCCCCACTCTGTATCATGGTATTTAATATAATCGGCGTCTCCGAGACACCAGGGGCAGCGAATACGCTCCATGACAGATACTATACCCTATGAGGGGGCATCTGGCAATACGTCCGTCTTGTGTACAAAAACCGGGGAGCAGGACTATTCCCAGGGAAAGCCATCCCCGCCGGTGACCCAGTCCACGTATTGTACCGCAGTCCTGGGGGAACGGCCGTTGAACCACCGTTCCCAGCGAAGGGCGTTTTCCCGAAAGGCCTTTCGTTTCTCCGTGATAGGCCCTTTGTCCGGATCTTCTCCGGTACATCCCCCCTCCTCCGCCGGCAGCAATCCCCGGCGCCGGGCGATGCATTCGGCTATCCGCAGGTACTCCTCCTGGGATGGGGTGTTGTAGATCACGGTGAGACCGAAGCGATCCGCCAGGGAAAGCTGCTCCTGCACGGTATCAAAGGCCCGGGCTTCGACACCGGCTCCGGGGATGCCGCCGATGGGCTGATCGGCAGAACCTTCCCGTACCAGATGCCGGCGGTTACTGGTGGCATAGATCACCACGTTTGGGGATTTTGCTTCAACTTCCCCTTCCAAAAGGGTCTTCAGTTCCCGGAAGGAATCGTCTACGGTTTCAAAGGAAAGATCATCGATAAATATGATAAAACGGCAGAATCGAGGGGCAAGGGCTTCCATGATAAATGGAAACTGGTTTAGATCGGACTTGCGGATCTCCAGGAGCCGGAGTCCCCGATCTGCATATTCGTTGCATACCGCCTTCACGGTGACGGATTTCCCCGTCCCCCGATCCCCATAGAGAAGGAGGTTGTTGGCGGGTTTCCCGTCTAAAAAACGGAGGGTATTGGCCACAACCACGGAACGCTGATCCTCATACCCGTAGAGGTCCGCAAGGCGGATAGGATCGGGACTGCGGACTGGTATCAAGGCTTGAGAGATCAGGGATTTGGGGGAAGGTATGGTAAAGGACATGAGGGATGAGGGGGTTGAAACCGGCAGCGGGTCCTCCGGCATCCAGCGAAAGACCGTGTACAGACCCGGAAGGCCCGCTCCCCGGGTACGGATATGCTCCGTAAGCGCGGGAAGGGAAGTCCCCCAGGAGGTATTTTCCGGGAAAATCCGGAGCGCCGTTTCCGCTCCTTCGGTCTGGGCTTTCCTGCCCTCCGCAGCCCAGAGTACCCGGGATTCTTCCTCAATATTCTGGGCCAACTGTTCAAGGCCGGATTTTCGCAACGTTTCGGCAATGTGGAACCCCAGGTTGTGAATTGGGAACGAGGCGATTCGGCCAAGCCGGGAAAGGTCGGTTTTAGCCATGGCGCAGAGTACCGGCGGCGGGACAGCCGGGGTTTCGGCAGCCCGGGTATAGGGGTTGTCGTCAGTCAGGGTCAGGTAGACCATGGTCAGATAAAATGAATAAGCCTGCTGGTACTGTACAAAGACTTCGGAAAAGCAAGCCCAGTCACGGATGATCTCCAGGGATGTATCGGTAATATCAAAAGCGGACTCGTCGAACTTGTCACTGGTAATATCCTCCAGCAGATTCTTGAACGAAAAGAGCAGGGGATGTTCCCTGACCCCGGAAAAAATAGACAATCCTACAATATCCGCCAGGATAGCATAGATATTCTCGGTTATATTCATATCAATTATATACATTCAACGATACATCATGCCGGAAAAACAGTATCCTGCAGCAAAACAAAGGCCTTGGTGGGACATTTGGAAATGCAGGTTCCGCAGGAACTGCACTTTGTATAATCCACCAGGGGAATGCCGTTTTCCATGGCAATACATTTTTCCGGACAGTTTTTGACACAGAGTTCGCACTTGATACAGCCTTTCTTGCAGGTTTTAAGGACCATCGCCTTGATCTGGTTGCGGTTGGAGCAGAGAACCGCCGCGCCCTGCCTTTCCCGGGGAACTTCCCGGAGGAGCTGCTGGGGGCATTCGGCGATACAGAGCTTACACCCCGTACATTTGGTATAATCTACGCGGGGCAACCCCTTTTCCCCCATGCTTAGGGCGTTGAATTGACAGACCGCAGTGCAATCCCCATAGCCCAGGCAACCCCAGGCACAGAGTTTTGTTCCTCCGGCGGAGAGTTTTGCCCCGGCGCAACTGGGAATGCCCGTATAGTTGCCCTTGAGGGGGGCATGTTCCTGGGAGCCCTGACAGGCCAATACCGCCACCACAGGCACCATTGAGACCTTTACCCCCATGATAGCGGAGAGTTTTTCCGCCGTCTCCTTGCCTCCTACGGAACATTTGTTGATCTCCGCCTGTCCCGAAGTTATGGCTGTAGCGTAAGCATCACAACCCGGGAACCCGCAGGCCCCGCAGTTTGCCCCCGGCAAGACCTCCCGGATCGTACCGATCAGGGGATCCTCCTCAACCTTAAAGAATTCCCGAAAAAAACCAAGGGTGGAGCCCAAAATAAAAGCCAGAATGGCGGCAAAAACCATAGTTAATAAAACAACGCTCATAGTATATCCTCAATTACTTGCAAAAGCATCACTTAACCAGGCCGGAAAAGCCCATAAAAGCCATGGAAAGAAGAGCCGCCGAGACAAACAATATGGGGGTGCCCTTCAAAAAAGCCGGAATTGGACTTATCCGTATCCGCCGGCGGATCCCCGCGAGAAGGAGAAGGGAGATCACGAAACCCAGAGCCGCCCCCAGGGCGTATACCACCGCCTCGATAAAGTTATAGTTATCGGAGATTACATCAAAGGTTACCGCCAGGATGGCGCAGTTGGTTGTGATCAGGGCGAAGTATATCCCCATAGCCTGATAGAGACCGGGGGAGGTCTTTTTCAGGTAGAATTCCACAAGCTGAACCAGGGATGCGATCACCAGAATAAAGACCAGAATCTGCAGGAATACCAGACCCAGGGGCTCCAGGATGAAGCGGTAGATCGGCCAGGTAACACAGGTGGCCAGGACGGTAACAAAGGTTACCGCCAGCCCCATACCAATGGATTTATCCTCGTCGGTACTCATCCCGATAAAGGGACAGAGGGCCAGGAAACGCATGAGGATCACATTATCGATAAGGAACGCGGAGATAAATATCTTAAAAAGGTTCATATCTGTTCCTTTGCCGGCAGAGCAGCGGCTCCCGTAGCGGACAATTCCGCAGCGGACAATTCCGCCTCGGGACCTGCGGCGGACAATTCCGCCCCGGGACCTGCGGCGGACGATTCTTCCCCGGGAAGGACCGCCGGCTCTTTAAGCCGTTTTTTGATAAGGAGATTCAGGCTGATAAAGAGGGCAAACACAAAAAAGCCGCCGGGGGGCAAAACAAAAAACAGGATAGGACTGTAGGAATCCGGCAAAACGCCGAATCCCAGGATGGTCCCGTTCCCCAGGAGTTCCCGGATCAGGGCAATACCCGTAAGCACCCAGGTATAACCCAATCCCATGCCCAAGGCATCGGGGATCACGTCCCAAATTGGCTGTTTGGAGGCAAAACCCTCTACACGACCCATGATGATGCAGTTCACCACAATGAGGGGGATAAAAACCCCCATCGCCTTGGACAGATCCGGGAACCAGGCCTTGAGAACATAGTCGATCACCGTGGTAAAGGCGGCGATGATGATGATAAATATGGGGATCCGTACCGAATCCGGAATGAGCCTCCGGAAGATACTGATCACCAGTTCCGACATGAGGAGCACAAAGGTCATAGAGAGGCCCATGCCGATTCCATTTACCACCGCAGTAGTCACCGCCAGGGCAGAACAGAGGCCGATCATGAGCATCAGAAGGGGATTCTCCCGAACAATGCCGTTGGTAAAGATCCTGAAGGAGCGTTGGATTCCGGGTTTCATCGGGAACCTCCTGGGTTTTTGGCAACCTCCTCTGCGGAAAACCATGCAGAGGCAGCGCTGCCGGCGGCCCTAACCGAATCGGTAACGGCTTCGCTGGTGATGGTGGAGGCGGTGACCGCCGCCACATCGTTCTTCACCTCAAAGGGGTCGCTTACTGTTTTACCGCTAAACTGGCCGTAAAAGGTCAGTTTAGCGGCCTTATCTACAAAATAGGCGGGGGATGCGGCATTGGCGCCGAGTCCCGGGGTGTCGCTATGCTCCAGGATTCTGACCCGGCTGATCCTGCCGCCGGTTTCTATTCCTGTCAGCACCTTGATAGGACCTCCATAACTGCCCCGGGAACTGCGTATCGCAACGCCAATAAGATCCTGTCCCCGCAGTGCGGCGTATTGGCTTTCAAAAATCACCAGTGGATCGGGACTTTGGATGGTCCCGGTTATATCCGTAAAGCTGTCGGCATCGGGGAAGAGATCCCGCAGGGCGGCGTCCAGATCCGTCCGCTGCCGTTCGGCGATTACCTGTGCAGTACCGGTATACACAAAGGCAAGCCCCACACAGGCGGCGGTAGCGAAAAGCGCCAGGGTGAGCCCCAGCCGCAGCATTCCCTTTACGTTCATTTCGCCGCCCCCCCGGCCGGAGCCTTCTTTTTCGGTACAAAACCATATTTTTTCTGGAGCAGCCGGTTTAGGAAGGGAGTCAGGGCGTTCATTATCAGGATTCCGTAGGATACGCCTTCGGGATAACTCCCCCATTTCCTGATGAGTACCGCGATGATCCCCGCTCCAGCCCCAAAGATCAGTTTTCCCGATGCGGTCATGGGGACCGATACATAATCGGTACACATAAATACAGCGCCAAAAAGCGCTCCTCCGCTTAAAATGGTAAACAGGGGGTCCAGCCCCAGCAGGACGGCGCAGATGCAGGTGGCGACGATCATAGCCACCGGAGCCCGCCAGTCAATGGTTTTAGTGATCAGGAGGTAAAAGGCCCCCGCCAGGATCAGGAGGATCGATGTTTCCCCGATACAACCCCCATGATGGCCGATAAAGAGGGTTTTTATCATTGACCAGTATCCATCGGCGGAGGCGAGTCCCGCATCAACAAAGTCCCGTCCCACATCAGCCAGGGTGTCTCCCATCTTGATGATCCGCAGGGGGGTTGGACCGCTTACCGCATCGGTAAGGGGGGTCCCAAAGCCAACCGGCCGGTGCCAGGTGGTAATGGCTGCGGGGAAACTCATCAGGAGGAAAGCCCTGCCGATAAGGGCGGGATTAAACACGTTGGCCCCCAAGCCACCGAAGAATTCCTTTGCCACAATAACCGCAAAGACAGCCCCCAGGGCGGTCATCCACAGGGGGGTTGAAGGGGGCAGCACCAGGGCCAGGAGGAGCCCCGTTACCGCCGCAGAGAGGTCTCCGACATGAATGTCCCGGCGTGTGATACAGCGGAAAACCGCTTCCCCCGCCATGGCCGCAATGATCGAAACGAGGATGGTGAGAAGCGCCGGCAGCCCGAAGAGGACCACACCGAATATCGCCACCGGACTCAGAGCGATGAGCACATGAGCCATAAGCTGCCGAATTTTTACCGGCGAGACAATATGAGGACTAGAAGCCAAGAGCAGAGACTGCCCGTTTTCTGCCATAAAAAAACTCCTTTATTGTTTTGCCGCCGATAAAGCCGCCGCAGGCTCCGCCGCCTTTTGAGCAGTCTGGGCTGCCTTTTCAGCCGCCGCTTTCTGAACCGCCGCCTGTCTGGCCCGCAGCCGCTGTTTTCCAATTCGGAACCGTTGCACCAGCTTGATTCGGGCGGGACAAATATAGGTACAGCTTCCGCATTCAATACAATCCAAAAGCCCGGCGGTCACCGCATAATCCAAATCTCCCGCCTCCAGGGCATGGTTCATGATTGCCGGAGAAAGCCGGCATGCACAGTTTCGGATACACCGGCCGCAGCGGATACAGGGTCCTTCCGGATCGATGGTGGTCTCTTCGGCGGTCATCAGGATGATACCGGAGGTGTTTTTTTGAATTGGAACGGCTGCCATGGGAACGGCATTCCCCATCATAGGACCCCCAAAGAGGACCTTCTGCAGTATACTGTAGTCTATGTCCATAAATTCTACAGGTAGATCCGTGAGGAAGGTTCCAATGGGGACCCGGATATTTTTTGGCAGTTTACAGGCCCCGCCGCTTACGGTCAGATCCCGGTCGATCAGGGGCTTCCCCAGGGTAAAGGCTTCGGCAATAGCCACCAGGGTCCCCACGTTCTGGACGATACAACCAGCGTCCATGGGCAGCCCTCCTGCGGGCACCTCCCGCCCGGTCAGGGCGGTGATGAGCATCTTTTCACCCCCCTGGGGATAGCGAGTCTTGCAAAGTCCCACGGAAATGTTCCCCGGCCAAGCCCCAAGGCGGACTTCCCGTTCTATCAGGGGGATAAGCCGGACCTTGTTGTCCTCCATTCCGATGATTGCCCGGTTTACCCGGGTTATCTTCATAACAATGGCAAGCCCCAGTACAAGGAGGTTGGGCTTTTCGGTCATTACCGCCTCATCGGTGGTAAGGTAGGGTTCGCACTCCGCTCCGTCGGCGATGATGATATCGATTGGCTTGTTCGGCGGCGGGGACAGCTTTACGTGGGTGGGGAAACCTGCCCCGCCCATTCCGACGAGTCCCGCTTCCCGAATCCGGTTCAGGGCTTCCTCCCGGGTACAGCTAAAGGGATCCAGGGGGGCCATAAAACAGACATCTGAATCTTCAGCCGCCGGATTCTCCGATTCTATAACAATACACGGCCCGATACTGTTATTTGCCTGAATCCGGGGCTCAATCTTCTTAACCACCCCGGAGATAGATGCGTGAACCGGCACGGTCATTGGTCCGGGATTCGCCCCTTCAGCGATCTTCTGGCCCCGTTTGACCCGGTCACCGGCCTTCACCAGACTTTTGTTTGGCGCTCCGAAATGCTGATTAATAGGGATGACCACCTGTTTGGGCGGCGGGGCAAGCTCCACCGGTTTCCCCTCAGTGGCATGTTTCCGGGTGGGAAGGCGTAATCCACGCCTAAATGTACTAACAGTCACTAGTGACCTCTCCTTCGCAAGCTGTTTGAATTGTGAATGAGTAACGCAGAAAAACACCTGAATAGTTATAAGCTTTTATACACATTATGTGTCTAATCGGGACCTTTCGTCAAGGCATCACGGGCATAAACCTTGATTCCGGAATCTGAATTGCGGCTCCTTTATTATGTCTGCGTACCGCCGGTTAATTTGTCAATGAGCCGGATAGCTTCTTTAAATTCGGAGATAAGAGCCTTGTCCGAAACATCGTCCAGGTAGTCTTGTAGCGCCTTGCCTAACGGCAGAGCCGATAATTCATTTAGAAGGGTGTCTATTCTGCCTATGTGCTCTGTTTCCAGGGCTTCCCGGAGCCGTAGCAATGCATCCCGTTCCGCATCGGAGAGAAGACCCGGTACGCCGGAAGGCTCTTTCTCCGGGGAATCATGTTCCATTGCGGTGCGGATCGCCCCGATTATGGCCTCCAGATCGGTACAAAAATGGCTTAAGCGCTCTTCGATAAACCTAATATCCCCCGATTTCCCCAATTCCTCCAAATGAGCCGCCTGTTCCGACAGTCCTATAGCCCCGATACTCACCGACGCGCTCTTGAGGGCATGGACCTGGGTAATAAAGAGAGATAAGTCTTCTGCAACAGGAAGATTCCTCAATTGGTCAAGCCGCATTTCCGCATCTTTCTGGTACAAGGAGAGAATCTTCCTGTAGTTCTCCGCGGAACCGCCGCAGAGTATCAAACCGCGGCCGACATCGATCCCCGGTATGGGGGCAAAGGAAAGGTAATGCCTGTCCGCGTTGTTCCGCTCCGTTTCACTCCTGGTTTTAATTGTCTGTTTCTCTGCCGGTATCCATCGTTCCAGAATCTCATTGAGCTTAAATATCTCAATGGGCTTTGGCAGATAATCATTAAAACCCTTCTCCATAAATATTTCCCGCATCCCCGACATGGCATTGGCGGTCAGGGCGATGATGGGAATATGCCGGTAATAGGCATCATTTCCTTCCAGCCTGCGGATTATGTTGGCCGCCTCAATCCCGTCCATCCCGGGCATCATGTGATCCATGAATATAAGATCGTAGCTATACTTTTGTACCAGATCTATTGCTTCGGCGCCGCTTTTACAGATATCAATGATCATCCGGTAAGGAACCATCAACCCTTCCGCCACCTTGAGGTTGGTGATAACATCATCAACAATCAGAACTCTGGCGGAAGGAGCAGTAAATTTGATAGGCCCTTCCTTATGTTCAGTGTAATCCTGATTGTCCCCCCTGTTGTTCAGTATATTGGCAATAGATAAAACATGTACCGGCTGAAAGAGCATCCATTGACTATAATTCCCCGGATCCATTCCGTAATCCGCCAGCAGTACTATGCATGGGCGGGGGTTCGCCGTATTCACAACCTCCCGGAGGCTCTCGTAGAGATCGTAACCCAAAAAAACAAAGGCCCAGGACGAGTTATTAAGGGCTTCGACAAAATCATCCCTTGAGGAGACCATAGTATGGGGAACCCCCAGATTCTCCAGAGACCATGCAAGGGATTCCCTGTGGACGGGCCAGCTTTCGTATACCAGTACCGGTTTCTCATCGGCCTGCTCCACCATCGCAAATATCCCGTCCCCGCCGATCCTCTGGGATATCCGGGCGGTAAATATACTGCCTTCGCCGTAGACACTGGAAACGGTAACATCCCCGCCCATGGCACGGCAAAGCTGCCGGGTAATAGCCAACCCCAAACCGGTTCCTTCTATGCCCTTATTGGTGGTCATATCAACCTGCACAAATTCCCCGAATATATTCTCCAGATACTCTTTTTTTATCCCCATCCCGCTGTCCGATACGGCTATGGTCAGGATGATTCCCTCCGTATCCCCTTCAATCTTGGTCCGCTCGCCGGAAATTGAAAAATGGATAAAACCCGTCTCCGTATATTTAACTGCATTACTCAAAAGATTTAACAGTATCTGCCTGACCCGTACTTCGTCTCCGATAAGGCTGTTTGGCAGCGTGGAATCGATATTTGCAAAAAAAGACAGAGGTTTTTCAAAGAGTTTTACGCGGATAATGGATATTACATCGTTTATCAGGGATCTGAGATGATATATCCCGGGAACAATCTCAAGCTTTCCCGATTCTATTTTGGAGAAATCTAAAATATCATTGATGATAGATAGAAGATTGGCGCCGGCCTGTTTGACGCCTACGGCGTATTCCCGAACCTCCGACGATATCTCTTCCCGCAGTATTAGTTCCGACATACCCACAATAGCATTCATGGGAGTGCGGATCTCGTGGCTTGTATTCGCCAGGAAGACGCTTTTTGCCTTATTTGCCAATTCTGCCTTTCTCTTTTGCTCTTCCAGTTCATTGATAAGGCTTATCCTGTTGCTGATATCGTTGATAAGAAAGATAGCGCTGAGAAATTCATTGTATTTATCATAGATATAGGTAATTTCAATTTCACATTTTTTACCGTTATTCAGGACGGTTGCATCAAATTTGCTGATCCTGTTGCCCGTCAGGAATGTTTTTGAAAAATACAGCTCCCCGCCATCAAAGTCGAACAGGGAACGCATATCCGTCCCGATCAGTCCTCCGGTGTTTTTGTTGAAAAAAACAGTGGCGCTGTTGTTGGCCAGAAGCACTATTCCATCCCGGTTTAAAACCAGAAGCGGCGTTTTTAATATAGAATATACATATTCCGTAAGATTTGACAAGGGAAACATCACAGCATAATAACGCTGGCTGTATCTGTAGGCTTGAAACAGCAAAAAAAACGCAAAACAGCATATATATTTGTGGCTGACGGGGAAATAAAACCAAAGAATCAGAGCAACAATGGCAATGCCAAAGTAGATGAACCAGTATATAGCCTGCCTGATATCCCGTTTATATTCCGAGTGCATAAATCCAAGGTATAGGATAATAAAATCTATCAGATAGGAACTTGTACCGTAAATCAGGAAAATGTAAAAGGTTGCATTTTTTTGTACTACCAGGTTCATGTCTCCATTTATCAATTCTACCCGCCAATATCTTTGGACAAAATTCAACAGGGTAATGAGGATGCTGATAACAATCTGAACCTTCAGAACGATGAAAGCCATGCGGACTTTTTGTTTACTAATCCGGATCTGATAAAAAGTCATCAGGGGGAATGCCGCAGCTATGGCAATTCCGGTTATATTCATGCCAATATTGACTATATGCAGGGAATACTTTTCCCTGGCTATGACAACGCCAATAATCCAGGCAGCCACATCAATGGCTACTAACAAAAGACACCAGGCCACTTTAAGCCCGTTTCTGCCCTTGTATACGGTATAGATGCATATATAAATAGACAGAAGACTTAAAAAATACAAAATGGTGGACCAGATCATAGGCGGTTCCTTGTTTTTTTTAAGATTTTGGGGACTTTTCTACATTATAGTAATAACATACCGGAGGAATTGCAAGGCGAGAATACTCACGGCAGATACAGGCTGGTCTCAGAGACCCATAGCGGGGTCCGCTATATGGTTATCCCCTCTGACAACTAAACACTATCGCTGTTGATTCCCATTTGTGACAAGACTTTGTCCTTGGCAATGTAATTCTTTTTTCAAAATCTATCTTTTTAAAGATACCACTCGTTGCCTTCCGGACGTATTCGTCTTTTTTTATCAAAACATTTTCAGCCGGCAGTAACCTTTGGCAAAGGCTTGCCGGGGGCCTATTCCCCGGCTATCTCCGCCAGAGGTATGGGGTTTGGAGAGTTGTTTTCCCCTTCAACCCGGGCAAGCTCTTCCATTAGTTCCCGGCCCCGTTTGGAGAGTTTTGCAGGGACCCGGACCATGAGTTTGATGTAGAGACAGCCCCGGCGTCCACTGGCGGGGACCCCTTCATCCCGAATTCTGAGCATCTTACCGTTCTGCATACCTGCGGGGATTCTCACCTTGATGGTTTTGCCTTCCAGGGTGCTTACATGGATCTCCGCTCCCAGACTCGCCTGGGTCACCGAGATCGGTACCGCACAGTAGAGGTCCAAGTCCTGACGTTCAAAGTATTCGTGGGGCTTCACCCGGATAAACACGTAGAGGTCTCCCGGAGGCCCGCCGCCAGGGCCGGCATCTCCCTGCCGGGGGATAACCACCCGTTTTCCGTTTTCCACCCCCGCAGGGATGGTGACCATGATCTTCTGGCGTTTCTTCTGGGTTCCTGAACCGCCGCATTCCTTGCAGGGCTGTTCGATAATATAGCCTTCGCCACCGCATTCCGGACAGGTGGAAGCTACGGAAAAAAACCCCTGACTGTGCCGCACCTGACCGGAACCGGCGCAGGTGGGGCAGACCTTTTTCCCCGAGCCACTGGCCGCTCCGGTACCCTTGCAGGCCGGGCAGCTCTCATTCCGGGAGTATTGGATCTCCACCTTTGTGCCAAAAACAGCATCCTTAAAGGGAATTTCAATATCGTAGCGGAGGTTTGCACCCTGCCGGACGCCGCTTGATCCGCCGCCGGATGAATGACGGCCGCCCCCGAAGAAAGTATCAAAGATCCCCGAAAAATCTCCGAAGATGTCTTCGAAGCCGCGGAAGGCGGATGAGGAAAAACCCTGACCTCCGCCCATGCCTTCAACCCCGGCAAAACCGAATTGATCATAGGCGGCTTTTTTCTGATCATCCGAGAGTATCTCGTAGGCTTCAGTGGCTTCCTTGAACCTTTCCTCCGCCTCCTTGTTCCCCGGATTCTTATCGGGATGATACTGAATGGCCAACTTCCGGTATGCTTTTTTTATATCATCCTTCGAGGCATCCTTCTGTATTCCCAGGACATCGTAGTAATCACGTTTGGCCACAATAACACCCTTTTATAAGGAGAAGTGAATAGGGAGTAGTTGGGAAACTTTACGGAATATCATCCCCATGCTTGATTCGCCAGGTCCGTCTTCCCTTAGCGGCGCGTTCCCGGTTTATTTCAAACCCTTTCCGGGCGCTTCCGCTATCTTTTGCTCCCCTTCACTGTCCCTATGCGCTGATTCCTTTATTTGTCGTCCACTACTTCGTAATCCACATCTTCGGCGCTTTTGGTGTTCTCCCCGCTCGATGAGCCCTGGGGTCCGGCGCCGGTTTCGGGACCCTGTTGCTGCCCTCCGGCCTGAGACGCTGCCTGCTGCGAGTACACCTCTTCGGCGATTTTGTAGGAAACCTGCTTAAGCGCCTCGGTTTTATCCTTGATGGTTCGGACATCTCCCTCTTCAAGAGCCCGGCGCAGATCCGCGATAGCTTCCTCCGCCTTGGATTTATCAGCCGCGTTAACCTTGTCTCCCAGATCCTTGAGGTTCTTTTCCGTACTGTAGATCATGGTATCCGCTTCATTCCGGACTTCGGCCCTTTCCTTTTCCCGCTTATCCTCTTCGGCGTGGAGTTCCGCCTCCTTTACCATCCGCTCAATATCGTTGTCCGAGAGACCCGAAGAGCTTTCAATGCGGATCTTCTGCTCTTTGCCGGTTCCCAGGTCTTTGGCGGATACGTGGACAATGCCGTTGGCATCGATGTCAAAGGTGACCTCAATCTGCGGTACCCCCCGGGGCGCGGGCGGAATACCAACTAAATCGAAGCGGCCCAGGGTACGGTTCTGAGCGGCCATTTCCCGTTCACCCTGGAGGACCTGGATGGAAACAGCGGTCTGTCCGTCGGCAGCGGTGGAGAAGATCTGACTCTTCCGGGTGGGAATCGTGGTATTCCGGGGGATGAGTTTAGTCATCACCCCGCCCAGGGTTTCGATCCCCAGAGAGAGGGGGGTTACATCCAGGAGGAGCACATCCTTAACATCCCCGCCCAGGATGCCTCCCTGAATGGCCGCTCCAATTGCCACCGCCTCATCGGGGTTAACCCCCTTGTTGGGCTCCTTGCGGAAGAGGTCCTTGACGATCTGCTGCACCGCAGGGATCCGTGTGGAACCGCCCACAAGGATCACCTCGTCGATCTGATCCGCTGAAAGGCCTGCATCGGTCAGGGCTTTCTTGCAGGGCTCCTTGGACCGCTCCAGGAGGTCCTGGACCATCTGTTCAAATTTTGCCCGGGTAAGACTCTTCTGCAGGTGCTTGGGACCACTCTGATCCGCCGTGATAAAAGGCAGATTTACTTCTGTGGTCTGCATGGCGGAAAGTTCGATCTTGGCCTTTTCCGAAGCTTCCCGGAGCCTCTGCAGGGCCATCCGGTCCTGCCCCAAATCAATGCCCGTATCCTTCTTGAATTCACTGATAAGCCATTCCATGATCCGGCGGTCAAAATCGTCGCCCCCCAGGTGGGTATCCCCATTGGTGGATTTTACTTCAAAGACCCCTTCCCCCAGTTCCAGGATAGAGATATCGAAGGTGCCGCCCCCCAGGTCATAGACGGCGATGGTCTTCTCCTTCTTCTGATCCTTGTTAAAGCCAAAGGCCAGGGATGCGGCGGTAGGTTCGTTGATGATCCGTTTTACCTCAAGGCCTGCTATTTTCCCTGCATCCTTGGTTGCCTGCCTTTGGGCATCGTTAAAGTAGGCCGGTACGGTGATAACCGCTTCGGTTACCGTCTCACCCAGGTAGTCTTCGGCGGTTTTTTTCATCTTTTGGAGCACAAAGGCAGAAATTTCCTGGGGCGAATAGTTCTTCCCGTCAATATGGACCCGCACATCATCCCCTTGCTCTACCACATTGTAAGGGACCAGCTTCATCTCATTACTAACCTCCGCATAACGGCGGCCCATAAAACGTTTTATGGAATATATGGTGTTTTCCGGGTTGGTGATCATCTGGTTTTTGGCCGGCTGCCCCACTACCCGTTCGCCCTTGCTGGTAAAACCGATGATAGAAGGGGTGGTCCGCCCTCCCTCGGAATTTTGGATAACGACCGGTTCGCCGCCTTCAAGAACGGCTACACACGAGTTGGTTGTACCTAAATCAATACCGATTATTTTTCCCATTTTCTGCAATCTCCTGTATTTATCTTAAAAGTTTCTTTCCCCGAAACAGTGAAACACCGTATCAATCCGGCGAGAAATCCTGGAAACTCCGTGGCTGTTTTGTTCCGGGCGCCGGCCATCTTAACCATCCGGACACCCTTTGGCACATTCGGCAGACTCCCCGCCAGAACCGGCCGGACCGCTTTCCGGAGCAGGATTGTTTTCCGCCCCTCCCTCTCCGCAGGCTTCCGGAGCAGGATTTTCGGGCATCAGAACTTTAACCTTGGCGCTCCGGACGATTCGATCCTTCAGAATATACCCCTTGATAAGATCCTCCTGTACAACGGGTTCGGTAATATCCGTCGATTTTTCTACCATGATGGCCTCATGACGATTCGGATCAAAGACTTCACCGGCGGAATCGAAGCGCCTTAACCCCCATTTGTTTTCCAATTGGGAAACCAGGCGTTTTTCTATCATAGCGATACCTTCATAGAGATTTTTGAAGTCTTGAGAGGATGAAGCCGCACTTTCTGCGGATTTTATGGCCCGTTCAAAATCGTCAATTATGGGGATAAGCTCCAGAAGCAGGGCCTGATTGGCAAATTCAATGGCCTCCTGCTTTTCCCGGTTCATCCGTTTGCGGAAATTTTCAAAATCCGCCGCTTTCCGCAGGTACTGATCCTTTGCCTCTGCCAATTTAGCCTCCAGGTCTGCCAGTTTTTCTTCGGAACTCAAACATTCAGAGGCCCCGGCTTCCGGTACAGCCTGATCCATATCAGCAGTATCTTCCTGTACGGATGGGGAATCTTCCGGAGAGGGCATTGCAGTATTTTCATCCATGCTACTTTTTCCCATAAAAATTACTAAAGATTGTTTATTAAAAACATACTTATTCAGAAGCCCAAAGGTCAAGAAAAATCAACAAGAGACCGCTAAAAACTTTACGTAATTTTCCCTTAGAGAAACAGCAGCGCCGAGGCAAGGACAGTCAGCAGATACACCAGAACCCGGTATTGTTGTTCCGATATTTTCTTAACAAACAGGATCCCCGCCCAGGCGCCGGCGAGTACAAAAGGGGCCATAACCAGGTCAAAGATCAGGCTTTTAGCCGATATGTTATGCCATGCAAAAAATTGCAGTGGTATCTTTAAGTAGTTGATTATCAGGAAAAACCAGGCTGCAGTACCGATAAAACTGATCTTTGGGAGCCTTACGGAGAGGAGAAACACCGACATGACCGGTCCGGCGGCATTCCCGATCATGGTGGAAAAGCCGCCCAGGATCCCAAAGATGGCGGAAAACCACCAGCCCCGGGGTATGTTTACCCCGTCTGCCCCATTTGTTTTCCGGAACACCCCGGGCCGGTCGTTCCAAAGCATGATCAGGAGGCCCGCGAGGATACAGATCCCAATGAGGATCTTGAAACCCCGGGCAGGGATGAACCGTTCCACGATCAGGGCCAGGGCAAAACCCGCCAGAGCCCAGGGCGCCAGCCGGAAGATGTATTTCCATTCCGCGTTCCGCCGGTAATAGATCACCGCAAAGAGATCCGCCAGGCAGAGGAGGGGCAGGATCACCCCGGTTGAAGGCTTTGCCTCAAATATCAGTACAAACAAGGGGATCGCCACGGTTGAAATGCCATTGATCCCCGTTTTGGATATGCCGATGCAGATACTTGCAAATATCAGGGCGCCCCACTGCCAGGGATTTAACTCAAAGGGAATAAGTTGCAGCAGATTCATGCCAATAAGCGCCTCCCCTGCTGTTTTTAGAAAAAGAAATGGGTTATGTACTGATCCGTCAGCACCAGAATGCCCAGAATCGCCACATAAATGGCAAAACCCCGGAGGGATCGCTCCCGGACTATTTTAAGCATGATCCGCACCGAAAAGTACCCCACCACCGCCGCGCTCAGGGTCCCCGCCATGAGGGCGGCCGGTCCAATGCCGCTTGATACGTCCTCCACCCCCGGAACGGGCCCCTTCCCGGCGTCGAGGAGATCCTTTGCCTGTAAAACCAGGGCCCCCAGAATTACCGGAATGGACAGGAGGAAGGAAAACCGGGCGGCAAAATTCCGGTCCAGCCTCTTTGAAAGGGCCCCCGCCAAGGTAAGGCCGGAACGGGAAACCCCGGGGATGATGGCTATCCCCTGGCAGATACCGATGACCAGGCTGTCGGTCCAGCGCATAGCCTCCTTTGGGCGCCGGGCCCGGGGACGCCCGAACAGATACTCCGCCGTCAGAAGGGCAGCGGCGGTAAAGAGGAAGGCAAAACCCAGCAAAGCCCCCGATTGAAAGGCCGCTTCGATCCGATCCTTAAAGATCAGGGCGATTATTACCGTAGGGATGGTTGCCAGAATCAAAAGGCCCGTGAGGGGCTGGATTGGCCGGCGCAGGATCCCCCATATATCTCTGCGGAGGACCACAAATACCCCAATCAGCGTACCCCCGTGTACCATGGTGTCAAAGAGCAGGGCAGGTTCGGAGATGCCCAGGATTTTCTGCATCAGAACCAGATGCCCGGAACTGCTGACCGGCAAGAATTCGGTAATCCCCTGAATCGCCCCCAGGAGCAGGGCTTCGATTATTCCCATGCAAACTCCCTATCCTAAACCGTTCTGATGCTCCACAGAATTATCTTAACAGAACAGGGGATTTTTAGGCAAGCTTTTGAGACATCCCCTGGCCTGTCTCCGGGGTTTTTCAGATTCTGCTCCACATACGGAAAACTTGTTCAAAAACTGAACAAGTTTTTTGGGAATATTATTGTATTTAGGCTAATTATATGCTATGTTGTGTATTGTAATTCATTTAAAAGCCCTGATGCTTTTGTTCGCAAATGTATCCATAAGTCCTAAGGGTGTTACGTATAAGCGGCCGGTCTTGCCTGCCGCAAATTCGGCCAGCCTGTTTCGGCGGCGGCTGGATTACCGAAGAAGTCTGTGCTCCGGCGGGTAGTATGTATATTTTGTTGTAGAAATATACGTTTTGTGGAGTTGAATCTGCCGGAATATGGTATCTATAGGGGAAGAGTGATGATGCTCGATGAAGGATCCCGCACAGGGCGTGGTGTCTTCAGGTTTATATTAAAGATCCCCGCTTTCCTTATTTGCATTGCCATTTGGCTTCTTTCATCCCAAAGCATCCTGCCCCAGCCCAAGGGAATCCTGGGATTCGATAAATTACAGCATCTGGCCGCCTATCTGGCTCTGGCCTTTGCGGTGGTCTTGTGGTTTCCTCCGGAACGCCGGCGTCTTTGGACAGGTTTGTTCGCCGGGTTGATCGCCTCGGGTTACGGGATAATTGACGAACTGCACCAGTATTTTGTTCCCGGCCGGGACTGCAATGTGTGGGACTGGTTTGCCGATGTTCTGGGTTCCGCCATTGGCGCAGGTATTGGGGTGGTGGTGATGGCCGTCATAGTTCAACGAAAAAAGAAATGTACCATGTCCGGTGATGTATGAAAGGCATTATCCTTGCCGGCGGCGCCGGAACGCGGCTTTACCCGGTCACCCGGGCGGTATCAAAGCAGATCCTGCCCCTCTACGATAAGCCGATGATCTATTACCCCCTGTCGGTACTCATGCTGGCGGGGATTCGGGAGGTGCTGATCATCTCCACCCCCAGGGACCTCCCCCTCTTTCGGGAACTCTTCGGTTCCGGGGATTGGCTTGGAATGGGTTTTGATTACCGGGTTCAGGAGAGCCCCCGGGGTTTAGCGGATGCCTTTATTGTGGGGGAAACCTTCATCGGCGGTGATTCCTGCGCCCTGGTTCTGGGGGATAACGTGTTTTATGGCCGGAGTTTCAGCCAGACCCTGCGGAACGCCGCCGGCCGGGCGGAGCGTGACGGGGGAGGGGTCATATTCGGGTACTTTGTAAAGGACCCCGGCGCCTATGGGGTTGTGGAATTGGATCCCCAGGGTAAGGCTGTTTCCATAGAAGAGAAACCCGCAAAACCCAAGTCCCATTATGCGGTACCGGGGCTCTACTTTTACGACGGGGATGTAACGGAGATCGCCAAAAGCATCCGGCCCTCCACACGGGGAGAAATTGAGATCGCCGACGTTAACAATACCTATCTGGAACAGGGCCGGCTCTCTGTGGAGATCCTGGGCCGGGGCATGGCATGGCTTGATACCGGTACCTATGACGGCCTGCTGGAAGCGGCCAACTTTATTGAGACTATTCAGAAACGGCAGGGCATGTATGTTTCCTGTATTGAGGAGATCGCCTATGCCAACGGATGGCTGTCCCGGGATGGCCTGCTACAGTTGGCGGGAACCTATAAGACCGAATACGGTGAATATCTCAAATATATAGCGGAGAATGGGTAGTGCCCTTTGTGTTTAACTCCTGTCCGATTGCAGGACTCTATGAGATAACGCCGAAGGTATTCGGAGACAGCCGGGGTTATTTTTTTGAATCCTGGTCCGCCCGGGATTTTGAAGCTGCCGGCTTGTCTTTCGCCTTTGTGCAGGATAACCAATCCCGTTCGGTAAGGGGGGTGCTCCGGGGCCTCCACTTCCAGAAAACCCATCCCCAGGGCAAACTGGTCCGGGTCATTGCGGGGGAGATTTTTGATGTGGCTGTGGATATCCGCCCCGGCTCCCCCAGCCGGGGCAAATGGCACGGGGTGCTTTTAAGCGGTGAAAGGCAGAACCAGTTTTATATTCCCCCGGGCTTTGCCCACGGCTTTTTGGTATTGAGCGACAGCGCCGTATTCGCCTACAAGTGTACCGATTTTTATTATCCCGAAGATGAAGGGGGTATCATTTGGGATGACCCTGCCATCGGCATCCGCTGGCCCGATCCGGGGACGGAGTATCTCCTGTCCGAAAAGGACCGGAAGCTGCCGGTCTTTGCCGCCGGGTATCCGGGGACCATTGTATGATCTGGCTTATTGGTTGCAAGGGCATGTTGGGAACGGACCTTTCCCTGATGCTGGAAAGCAGCGGCCTCTCCTCCGTCGGTACGGATCTCTATGTTGATATAACCGATATTGCCGCGTTGGAATGTTTTTTGAATCAGCAGAGCCGGATGGATCCCGTTGTCTGGATCGTGAACTGCGCCGCCTATACGGCGGTTGACAAGGCCGAAGACGACAGCGCCTTTTGCCGCAGCCTGAATACCCACGGCGCCGCAAATGTCGCCGGGATTGCAAAGGCTATCGGCGCAAAGCTGATCCATATTTCCACCGATTACGTATTTAACGGTTTGGGAATCGCCTCCGGCAATTCCCCGGGCATTCGTCCATACCGGGAGGATGATCCTACCGATCCTATCGGCGTCTATGGGCTGACCAAGCGGGATGGTGAGGCGGAGGTCCTGGCGAACAGTGACGCCGCTTACATCATCCGTACCGCCTGGCTTTACGGCAAATATGGCAATAACTTTGTCGCCACCATGCTCCGGCTGATGCAGGAGCGGGATACGGTTTCTGTGGTGAACGACCAGCGGGGTAGTCCCACCTGGACTCATGATTTAGCGGACGCCGTCATCACCCTGATCAGGGCGGTGGACAGCGGCAGGACCGTTCTTCCGGGGATATACCATTACACCAATGAGGGAAACATCACCTGGTTTGACTTTGCCCGGAAGATCTATACTCAGGGCCGGGATCTGGGACTCCTTACCGGCGACTGTACGATTAAACCTTGTACCAGCGCCGAATTCCCCTCTAAAGTTAGGCGGCCTGTCTATTCGGTACTGGACAAGACAAAGATCAAGGCGGCGCTGGGGCTAGAGATTCCCCCATGGGATCAGAGCCTTGAGAAATATTTGAAGACATGCGCAGTTTAAAAAACATCCTGGTTACCGGCGGCGCCGGCATTATCGGCTGCAACTTTATCCGGGTGCTTTTGAACAAAACCCCGGAATTTTCCGGCCGTATCATCAACCTTGACGCCCTGACCTATGCGGGAAACGCCGCCAGTCTGGAGGATATTGAAAAACAATTTGGCGGCAGACGGTATTTTTTTGAACAGGGAAGTATCTGTGATCGCAGCCTGGTAGAATCCCTGTTTTCAAAGTACGATATTGACACGGTGGCCCACTTTGCCGCGGAGAGCCACGTGGACCGTTCCATCTTTGGCCCCGAAACCTTTGTCAAGACCAACGTGATGGGCACCTTTACCCTGCTGGATGTAGCCCGGAATTTCTGGCAGGAAGCCCGGTCCGTGGGCCTTCCCGGCGCCGGCGCCCCGGATATCCGGCAGGATGTTCTCTTTCATCATATCAGCACCGACGAGGTATACGGTTCCCTGGGGGAGACCGGCGCCTTTTCTGAAACCACCCCCTACAACCCCCGGTCCCCCTATTCGGCCAGCAAGGCGGCAAGCGATCACCTGGTGATGGCGTACAGCCATACCTATGGCCTGCCCGTTACCCTGTCCAACTGCTCGAACAATTACGGTCCCTACCAGTTTCCGGAGAAGTTCATCCCCCTCTCAATTCTCCATATATTGGAAGGCAAAGCCCTGCCGGTATACGGCGACGGTAAAAATATCCGGGACTGGCTGTACGTAGAGGATCATAACCGGGCGGTTTGGCTTATCCTGCAACGGGGCGTACCGGGTGAAAAGTACAACATTGGCGGCGAAAACGAGCGGGAAAACATCAACCTCCTCCATTCGTTGATCGATACCGTATCGAAGAAAGCGGATCTTGATCCGGAAAAGGTGCGGAGTACGATAAGTTACGTCAAAGACCGTCCCGGACATGACCGGCGTTACGCCATAAACTGTTCTAAAGTCAAGACGGAACTAGGCTGGAAACCGGCCTTTGGTTTTGAGCAAGGACTGGAGAAAACTGTGGACTGGTATCTGGCAAACAGCGAATGGATCGAGGGGATACGGAGCGGCGAGTACCGGAGCTGGGTGGAGAAAAACTACGGAGCCCGGGGAGCGTAGCCGGAGCGGTTTCGGCGGCCTTAACCCATGATGAAAAAATAAAGATGATGGCATCCCTTAACCGGGATTACCGGGTATCTCCCGAAGATATGCTTGCGGCAGCCGAGGGCAAAAAAATAAAGTTGGCCCCTTTGACCGGGACTTTCTGTTTATCGAATGTAAAAGCAATAAACAGTTGGTTAAAATTACCGGCATCTGATATTGACCGTATTGTGTTGGAGATGATGAACCGTGGAACTGATTCGCCGGCAGTAACGTTGTTATAAGCAGCATTGCTGTGTTGTACAGAAATG
>JAITJI010000044.1 GCA_031279015.1 Spirochaetaceae bacterium | reverse complement strand
CCCATTGCCTTAATCGCTGCTTTTTCCCTGGCCCGGTTCAGCTTCAAAGGCCGGGAACCGATGGCCATGAGTCTTTTGATTCTCCCCATGCTGCCCGCAACGGCTGTTCTTGTACCCCTGGTTTCTTATTTTAATAGGATGTATCTTTATAATACCATGACCAGCGTTGTCATAGTCAATGTTGTTTTTAATATTCCCCTCTCCACCTGGATGCTCCGGAATTTTATTGTTAATATTCCCCGGGCTATTGAAGAAGCCGCCTGCCTTGACGGATTAGGTTATATCAGGACCCTTTTCCGAATCACCCTGCCCTCCATACGGCCCGGCCTGGCAGCGGTTATGATCTATATCTTTATCGGCTGCTGGAATGGGTATACGTTTTCCTATGCCCTGACTACATCGCCCAACAAACGAGTGCTTGCCCAGGGAATTCTGGCTTTTCTGGGTTCCTGGGGCAACGACTGGGGAGGATTAAACGCAGCGGGTCTACTCATGGTCTTTCCCCCCGTTCTGGTCTTCCTCGTCTTCCAAAGATCCTTTGTGGCGGGAATGTTCGGGCAGTCGTTAAAATAAAGGGGGAATAATGGCTATACATGAAAAAGACAGGACTATCCTAAGGGAACTGGCATCCCGGGTTGCCGAAATTGCAGCCCTTCCCGTACAGGAGGAAAAACGCCGCCTCTGGCGTAAACTCAATGGCCGCAACCCGGAACGCCCCATGGTGACTATCGATCAGGTCTGCTGGAACGAGATGAACATTGACGGTAAACTCACCCTCTGCTGTACGGATGAGGAATGCCGCGCCTATGAACAGAGATTCTGCCGCATCCTCCTGCAATGGGAATACTTTCCTGTGGATATGGTAGTGGAACCCTTCATCAGGGTGCCCAAGGCTGTCCGGAACAGCGCCTTTGGCATGTCGATTAAGGAGCATACCCTTGCCACGTTTGAAAGCAACGATGTGGTGAGTCACAAGTTTGAAAACCAGTTCAATTCCGTGGACGACGTGATGACTAAGATCAAGATGCCGGTGGTTAGCCATGATGCGGCGGAAACAAAACGCCGGATGGAAGTTGCTTCCTGGTTGTTTGACGGCATCATGCCCCTGTGGGAAGAAGGATACGATCCCTATCTTTCCGTATGGGATCCCATAGCCCAATGGATGAGCGTGGAGGGCGCCTTATACGGCCTGGTGGACAACCCCGACATGATGCACGCCATGGCCAAACGCATGACTGAAGGCTATATATCCGAGCTGGACCAGCTTGAGGAACAGGGCCTTCTCTGCCACAGCCAGGCTCTTATCCACTGTACCGGCGCCTTTACCGACGACCTGCCTGCGCCGGGTTTTAACCCGGAAAGCCCGAGAACTCAGGACATCTGGATGTTCGGACTGGCCCAGATGTTCGCCACCGTATCGCCGGCCATGTTTGAGGAATACGAGATAGCCTATATGATGCCCATCTTTGAACGCTTCGGCCTGGTGTATTACGGCTGCTGCGATCCCCTGGACGGGAAGATGGCGGAAGTACGGAAGATCCCCCATCTGCGCAAGGTATCCATGAGCCCCTGGGCCAACAGGGAACGGGGTGCGGAGGAGATAGGGAAGGACTATGTATTCTCCAACAAACCGAACCCTGCTTTTATCGCGGTCCAGTCTTTTGACGGGGATATGGTCCGCAGGGACCTGGAGACCACCCGCGGGATCTGTACAAGGTACGGCTGCCCCCTGGAATTCATATTCAAGGACATCAGCACGGTCCACAACGACCCCATGCGGTTAAAACAGTGGGCGGATATAGCCATGGAAGCAGCAGGGGGCTGACCCGTCAACACACCGGAACGTCCCGGATCTTTCGTTTAAGCGGACGGAAGATCCCGGTGTACCCAAAGCAGGCCTTCTCAACATCGAAAAGCTGAATTAAGGCAACGCCGGCCTTGGCAAGGTGTCCCTGGGCGCCCGCATGGGACAATACAAGATCCGGCTTTAGGCGTTTTACCTGATTGAACAGTTCAAATCGATCATACACCATCCGGTACCCGCTTCCGCACTTGATGATAATATGTCTCTGGCGGAGCTCGCCGGGGATCTCCGGGATACTCCGAAGCGTATGTTCAGCCGGTTTTGCGCCGGGAAGCAAGGGCGTACCACAGGCATATCCAAATTCCCCGGATGCATCCGGTGATGGCGATCCCTATCCAGATACCCGATAAGCCAAGGCTCGTCCTGGACAAGAAATAGGCAAGAAAGGGACGAATCACGTTGGAAACGATGCTTGCCGCTGAAGGCTGGATGGTACGCCCTGTACCCTTAAAGGCTCCCGCCCCTACCCCCTCCAGGTTCATCGGAAGCTGGCAGAAGGCGAGGATCCATAGGTATCGGGTCCCCATCTGTACCAGCCTTGGTTCCGGCAGGAAGAAGGAAAAAACAAGCCCTCCCGCGGTCCACAAAAACAGAGAAACCAAAAGCCCCCAGATGGTCATGATCAGGGCGGAGATCCGCACCCCCTTACGGATCCGTTCCGCCTTAGCGGCGCCGAAATTCTGACCAATAAAAACCACCAGGGCGGAACTAAACCCGCCGCCTATCAGCCAGGAGAGGGATTCTATCTGGGACCCTACCTTGCTGACAGCCACGGCATCCGCCCCAAAGGATGCCTCAAAACGGGAGGTTATCATGGAGAGGAAGCAGAACAGGGTACCCTCCAGACAGATAGGGAGGGTCCATTTAAAGATCGCAATGATTTTTTCTTTGTCCGGCCTGATTCTGAAGGAATAACGGGAAAAGGGCCGATCCTTAAAAAAGGAAATTGCGGAGATCATGCTTAGGCATACGATAAACTGGGAAAAAACCGTTGCGATTGCCGCTCCGGCCACCCCCCAATTCAATACCAGGATAAAAACCGGATCCAGGATCACATTAATTACCAGGCCTACGCTGTTTAGGATGAAAGGGGTCCGGGAGTTACCCGAAGCGTTAAAGGTGCCCGCAATGACCGAGCCGATAAAAGTCGCCGGTACGGATATGCCTACAATTGAAAGGTACCGGACCGCATCCCGGACTACTCCGGCTTCTCTGAATTGAAAAAATCCCACCAGTTCCCGCTTGAAAAGGATCATACAAAAGCCAAAGAGGACTCCTATCAGCACCGCGATACACAACGCGTTTTGAGAAAAGAGAAGGGCGTTTTTTTTATCCCCCTTGCCGAGGGATTGGGACACCCCTATCTCCGCCCCCATCCTGCCTATCAGCAAAAAACCTACGGAAAGCCACATATACATCCCCGCTGCCCCGGACGCCGCCACGGCGCCGCTTCCCACCCGGCCAAGCCAAAACATATCGGTTAGGTTGTAAGCCATCTGCACAAACTGGGTACCCATGATCGGCAGAGCCACCAGGAGGAGCTTTTTTAATATCCCGCCTTCAGTTAATCCGTATTTATCCAAAACTACGCCGCTCCTCCACATAACACCAATAGCTGGAGATACTTTAAAGCCGCCGTGCGGGAAAGTGCAAGACCTGTGAGATAATAAAAAAACAAGGGCGGGGGCTAACCCTTCATTGCGCCAATGGTGATGCCTTCAACAAAGAAGCGCTGGAAGCAGAGAAAAATTATCACCACCGGCAGGGCAACCAGGGTTGAAGCTGCCATAAGCTGACTGTATTCGACCCGGTGTTCCGAGCGGAAAAACTGGAGCCCGATTGACAGGGGGTACAGTTCTTCCCGTTGCAGATAGAGCAGGGGGCCCATGAAATCACTCCAGGCGGCCAGGGCGGTAAAGATAGCCACCACGGCGATAACCGGTTTCATGATAGGCAGGATAAGTCTGGTGAAAATTTGCCATTCATTGGCGCCGTCAATAAAACCCGCATCGGAAATTTCCATGGGTATGGAAAGAAGGTACTGCCTCATCATAAAAATATGGGTGGCGGACCCCATAAAGGACG
>JAITJI010000009.1 GCA_031279015.1 Spirochaetaceae bacterium | reverse complement strand
CGCCAAGGGCCAGAACATCACCATCATCGCCCAGGTGAAGATTCCCTGTACGTCGGTATTGGTGGTCCCGGCCAACGCCCCCTACAAGACCCCGGCAGACCTCAAGGGCCAGCAGATCGCCGGTCTTTCCACCACCTGCTGTGCGGTGATCCTCATCAGGGATGCCCTGAGGAACCAGTACAACACGGATTTTGAACTGGTGACCCTGGCCCCCGGAGCCGCCATCGCCGCTCTGGACGCAGGACAGGTGAAGGGCGCCATTCTGGAAGAGCCCTTTGTGGCCCTGGCCCTCCTGGCCAAAGACGAACAGGGAAGGCCCAAGTACAAGACTCTTTTCAACGGCAGTTCCGATGCCGACGGTGACGGGAAGATCGATCCAAACCTGGCGGGGGAAAATCCTCCCTGCCGGACCATCAATGCCAACAAGGACTTCATTGCCGCCCGCCCGGAGGACGCCAAGGTCTTTATCGAGGCCATTGCCGAGGCGGACCAGCTTATCCTGGCCAACCCGGTGGCCGCCGATATTGTGGATATTGCCGCGAAGTACGTGTCCGTTGATCGCCAGGCGATCATCAACAGCAATCCAAAACTAGGCTTTACCACCCGGCTTGCCACGGAACAGTTGAAAGGTTACGCCGAAGCCCTGGTTCGCCAGGGAACCATTGAAACGAACCCCGGGGATGCTCTTTTTGCACCGGAGTTTAAGGGAATTACCTGGTAATTTATTCTAATTTAATGGGTTTGCTCCGGGGAAAAGGGCTGTAAAATTTGTCAATTGTCATGTATAGTAACTTTTTATGGAGAAGACCGTTTACATTATAGGCCACCGGAATCCCGATACCGATTCGGTGGTTTCCGCCGCCGCCTATGCTGCCCTAAAGCATGCACAGGGCCAAAAGAGGGTTATTGCAGCCCGGGCGGGAAAGATCAACCCCCAAACAGAATATATCTTTGATCGTTTCGGCGTAAGCCTGCCGGAATATCTGCCGGATCTGGTTCCCAAGGCGAAATACTATATATCCGGCGGAGACCCTTCACTGGTATCCGCTCACCCGGGCGGAGGTCCCGGGAAGCCGGTGACGGTACACGAGGAAGCCAGTCTCTGGGAGGCCCTGGAACTGCTCCAGAAGGATGATTCCAAGGTGCTTCCCATTGTAGACAGAAACGGGATCTACCGGAGCATGCTCCACTACGGGGGATTTGCCCGGTACATTATCGCCAATATTACTCCCCGGAAGAAGTCATCCTTTCCCTTATCGCTGAACCATCTGGCAGCAACTATCCACGCACAACCGGTAACGCTTTTTAACGGCGATGAGATACGGAAATCTTCTATTGTGGTAGCAGCCTCCTATACGGCTCATTTCACGGGGCATCTGGAAACAGAGGGAGCGGAGAACGCCCTGGTTATTGTGGGGGATCGCTGGGATATTCAGAAATGTTGTATCAAGATGAAGGTCCGCGCCCTTATCCTTTCCGGCGGGAATATTCTTTCCAAAGAACTCATTGAACTTGCGGAACAAAACGGGGTAACGGTACTGATCAGCCCCTTTGATACTTCTTCTACCGCCATGTTGATCATCTACTCCGTACCGGTAGGTACGCTGGGAGACGCAGTTAAACCGATCCGTCTCCACGATCCTGTACGGACTTTTCGGGAAGCCCTTTCAAAAGCGCCCTCCCGCTGCCTGCCGGTGATTGATAACGACGGCAAGGCGGCGGGGGTCATCTTTGAGGGTGATCTTATCAAGGAGCCGAATATCGATGTGATCATGGTGGATCACAACGAGCCGGGTCAGGCAATTGAGGGTATTGAAAACTACAAGATCCTTGAGGTTATCGACCATCACCGGCTGGGGAACCTTTCCACCCGGTACCCGATAACCTTTATCAATCGAGTGGTGGGGGCTACCTGCACCATCATCACTAATCTCTACCGGGAACAGAAGATCCCCCTGGAAAAGGGTATTGCATCGATTTTACTCTGCGGGATTCTTGCCGATACCCTGGTCCTGCAGTCGGCAACCACTACCGAAGCGGATACTGAAGCCGCCGAATATCTTTCTTCGATTACCGGTCTGGACATTAAGGCCCTGGGTCATGATCTGCAAAACGCTGCCAATCAGGTTAACTCCCTGTCTTCCGAGGAACTTATCACTACGGACATGAAGGAATACGCCGAGAGGGGCTTCTCCTTTACGGTAAGCCAGATTGAAACCGACAACCCCGAAGCCCTGGTGGAACGCCGTACCGAAATCGCCGCCGCCCTGGAAAGAATGCGGGCTGCAAAGGATCACCTGTTCTCCGCCCTTCTGGTAACCGATGTGACGGTGCTGGATTCGCTGCTCTTTGTAACCGGGAAAAAGTCCTTCACAAGTCACATCAACTTTCCTGTTACCGGACAGGGGATCTATGTACTGAAAGAAGTGGTGTCCCGAAAAAAACAGCTTATGCCCCTGTTGGCGGAACTGGTAGAAAAGGCGGCGGAATGAGCAGGATATCCAGGCTGCTCAAAAACGCATTGCGGAAAGTGTAATACATATTCTTTGCTGTGCAGAAAATTGTTCAATTCTGTTGACACAGCCTTTCTTTTTTTTGTAATAGTGAACTAACTTATTGAACTATATGTTCAGAGAAAACTTTATATGAAGAAAAGAGTTTTGAACACAGGTCTCTTGTCTCTTGAAAATTTAAAGGCAAAGCCTGTTCGTACCGTATGTCTTATGGTAGTGGCGGCAATTCTGGCATTCGCCCTCTTTGGCGGGTCTATCCTTGCGTTAAATCTCCGTCAAGGTTTGGCTGCCATGACAAAACGTTTTGGGGCGGACCTGATGGTGGTTCCTGCGGGAGCTTCCGAAAAAGCCCAGTCTATACTGCTTCGCGGAGCGATCAGTTATTTTTACTTTGATGCGGCGATTGTGGAAAGGGTTGCCCGGACGGAAGGTATAGCCTGCGCCAGTCCCCAATTCTTTCTCATTGCACTACGGCAATAAGACCTACTCGATGGATGGGGGTAATCTGGTTCCCCCTGCCCTCTGAGGCAGGGGTTTCCATGGAACTGAGCGCTGAACAGGAAGCTGCCTTTACGGGAATTGTCCGGGCTGATTAAGAAGCATCTCAAGCCGCAGGATGAACAAATGCTGAAACTTGTGTTTCGGCAAAAACAGCCGCTGAAAGCAGTGGCGGTCCGGCTTAACCTCAGTTTAAGCGCCGTGAAGTCACGGGTCAGCAGGCTGCGGCAAAAAAATAAACATCCCGGCCAGGGAATTACTGACAGATTGAGGGAACCGGAATGCAGCCCCCGGATGCCCCGTGGGGGATATCCGCCGCGGCTATCCAGCGGTTGATAAGACGGCGGGACACCGAGCCCTTCCCCGGCAGCAGGGGCAGCTGATCCCGGCGGAACCACCGGGCATCCTCAATCTCAATCCCGTCGGGATGAACCGTTCCGCCGGCATGCCGGGCGGTAAAACCCAGCATCAGGGAATTGGGGAAGGGCCAGGGCTGGGACATCTCATACCGGATGTCCCGGACTTCCAGGGCTACCTCCTCCCGAACCTCCCGGGCCACCGTGGCCTCCGCACTCTCCCCTGCCTCGGTAAAGCCCGCGATAAGACTGTAGACCCCGGGACTGAATTTCCTGTTATGGGCCAAAAGGACCTCGTCCCGGTCATTGGTGATGAGCACGATGACCGCCGGGGATATACGGGGGAATTCCTGCCTGCCGCAGGCAGGACAGAGCCGGGCCAGTTCCGTTGGGGCGTCCCCGTTCCGGCTTCCGCAGGCGCCACAAAAGACCGAATCCACCCGCCACTGCATGATATGGTAGGCCCTGAAGAGGCGGGCCGGGGCTCCGTCCTCCCCCTCCCCTTCGTCGGGGAGAAGGGATATCCCCTGCCGGATTCCCAGGCTCCGCCAGCCCGGCGGAAGCCCGGTCCCCCCGGCCAAAAGGACGCCGGAGACAGGAAGGCCCCCGTCCGCAGCAGGCACGTCAAAGCAGGCGGCGCCGGAGGGTCGCCCCGGGGCGAACACCCCAAAGGAAGCCTCCGCCCGCCCTCGGGAAACCCCTGCGGCAATTTGTCCGTCCGGAAAATCCTCCGGCACGATCAGGTTGGGACCCTGAAAAATATATAGTCGATCTTCACGGGATTCCTCCGGCATTACTCCTCCAGCCTGGAAATGATACAATTCCTCCGGATATCCATCAAGATGCCGCAGGGATTTCCTTATATCAGGATTAAATACTGAACTGTTGAAGGCCGCAATCTGCAACTTGATGTATCCCCGGATCCATTTTATAATAAAGTAAGGAGGTATATATGCACAGCATAAGTTATCTGGAATCAATACCCCTCAGCTATATTGCCAAATACCATGGAGGAATCCCCAAAGGCACTGTCCCCTTTTCAGGTTTTATCCGGAAGCACCCTTCGGAAAGAAACAAACTTCTCCTTGTCTATGATCCCCTGGGGAACAATCCCCGGATCATGGAATTCAAAATCGAAGATATACTTCATGCCGAAGAGATTCATTCTGCGGTAACCGAATCGGGGGAAGGGGTTCCCCTGGTAAAACTGTGGATCCGTAAGGGGGCCCATGGTGTTATCCTTGAACCTTTTGAGGTCAACGATCCGCTTCAATTTTCCGCCAGGACCCCGCGGGAGATTTTTTTGACGGAACAGTGAGGAGTCCCCGGTATTTCAGCGTCCCTCAGGAGCTTTCCCCTGTCGAGGGGACGGAAAGTACCCTGAGATGCGGTCTCTGTCCCCGAAAATGCCTGATCCCGCCGGGAAGAACGGGGCATTGCAGAGTCCGGGCTAATGCTGGCGGCAGGGGGGATATTCCCTATTCCGGTTTTATCACCGCACTGGCGGAGGATCCCATTGAAAAAAAACCCCTCTACCACTACCGGCCGGGTTCCTTTATCCTCTCTCTGGGTTTTGCAGGTTGTAATATGCACTGCCCCTTCTGCCAAAACTGGCATATCTCCCAGCGTACCGACACACCGGGCCGTTATGTCAGCCCGGAGGAGCTTATAGCGGGGGTCCGATCATCCCGTCTCGCTCAAATTGCCTATACCTATTCGGAGCCCCTGATCCACGCCGAATTTCTTATACGCTGCATGGAACTTGCCCGGGAGGCAGGGGTAGCAAACGTCCTGGTGAGTAACGGCTGTATAAGCGCAGAAGCGGCGGCGGACATCATCCCCCTCCTTGATGCAGCCAATATTGACCTGAAAAGCTTTTCCGAAGAAACCTACTCCCGGGTGCTTGGGGGAGATCTGGCCGCAGTGTTGGCCTTTATCCGGGCGGCCTATGAGGCGGGGGTACACCTGGAGGTAACCACCCTCATTGTTCCGGGCTTGAACGACAGCCCGGAAGAGACCGAAGCCTGCGCGGCCTTCCTTGCCGCCCTTGACCGGAAGGGGACAATCCCCTGGCATCTTTCCGCCTATCATCCGGATTACCGCTGGGATGCACCCCCCACGGACCCTGTCCTCCTTGAGGGAATCGCCCGGCGGGCGCGGCAGGTTTTACCCTGCGTCTATGCCGGCAATATCGCCGGGCTTACCAACGATACTCCCTGTCCCCACTGCGGCGCAACCCTGGTGGCACGCCGGGCTTACCGGATTGACACCCGGGGGCTGGTACTGCGGCAGACGGACGGAGGAAGCCGTTACCACTGTGCCGGATGCGGAAAGGCGGTTCCCCTGATCCGGAGCTGATCGGGAAAGCCCGTTGGAGGGTGGAGGAATCCCCAAGTACATCAACAGGCTGCTAGTACAAGCCAAGGTAAAACAAGAGCCCCAGCACCCCCAGGAGCGCAAAAACGGTAAAGATATACACCCAAATGGGCAGAGGCCCCGGAGCCGGTCGCTTTTGGGGCACCGGTTTTCCACCCCCTCCCGGACTTCCTGCGGGCGTAGAATACCCACAGACCGGACAACCGCCGGAGAAGAGGGCCTCTTTCCCGGTAAAACCACAGGAGGGACAACGGACGGATTCAAAAAACCTGCCGCAGCCGGGACAACGTTTGGCGTTCCGGGGGACCTCGGCGCCGCAGAATTCACAGAAGAAACGAGGGGTTTTCATGACCGGATTAAAGCCGGCGCCTCATGTTTCACCGATCCTTACCCGGCGGCCTTTTTTTCCACGGAATGGCCGGATTCTCCTTTGCCGGCCGGGGGAGTGGCGGCTGCGGCGGTCTTTGCCGGAACGGAGCTTTCCCCCCCGCCGCCTGAATCCTTTGGGGCAGGGGAATCCCCGGCTTGCGGCGAAGCGGAAGCGGCGTTGGAGGCTGCGCCGGAACCGGCTTTCCTGTCGGTTACATAAAAACCGGAACCCTTAAATATTATGCCGCTGCCGCCATTGATACGCCGCCGGACTTCTTTGCCGCAATGGGGACAATCCTTAAGCGGCTCATCGCTCATGCCCTGAAAGATATCAAAGGTATGACCACAGCTCTTACATTCATACTCATAAGTAGGCATCACTAATATCCTTAAAAATTTAGTTAGAATATACTGAGAACAGATTGAAAAGTAAAGCAATACTTTCACGATCCATGCCGGAAGACCGGAGGATCAGCGCCGAACCCTCCTGTACCGGAGGGTTGACCAGAAGGGCGGCTGCCAGGTTTGCAGGGTTGCCCGGCCAAGACACCCCGGAGGGCTCAAGGAGGGCCCGGACCAGGGAGATCATGGCGATAAGTCCCCGGGCTTGGCTGGCCGAAGCAGTTTCTATCCGCAGGACGGCCTCATAGCGGAGAGCGCCCTCCCCGGGACCGGCTTCCCCGGCGGCATCACCGCCAACATACTCCGGAGGTCCGGAGGGAGGAAGGGCGTAGACTCCAAAGAGGGCCCGCTCCGCGGGAATCTGCAGAGGAATCTGGAGTTTTTCCAGAAAATAGTTGATCGGAACGGCGGCGTTTTCTATCCAGCCCGCCAGCGCCGCTCCCCGGCGGAGGGGGCCATAGGCATCCGGGGGCTTTACCCCGCCGGCCGCCGCATAGGGATCTCCGTCGGAAACCCGGGCGCTCCGGGAATCCAGGGAAACCGAAAGCCCTTCCCGGGCGGAACGCCAATACCTTTTCCCTGCCGGGGAGGAAACCTTTTTCCAGGAGGAGCTGAAGGCAAAGGAGAACCTTGCCCGGACGGAGGGGAATCTCCCCTCCGCGGCAACGAGGAAACGGCGCCCTGTACCGGGAGGATACACCGCCGCCACCGCGATTCCGGTCCTGTCCAGGATTGCGGAGGGAAGACCGGACCGCAGCATCCCCTTTCCCCCGTCAAAGGAGACGAGGTCCAGAATGGGCCGGGCGGCGGCAACATCGACGATCACGTACATCTGGGCGCCGGGGCCCAGGGTGGCAAATTCACCGCCCGGATCTTCCTCTGCCCGTTGTGTCCGGGGAGCGGACGCGCAGGATGCCAGGACGAGGAGGGCAAAAAGCGCCATCCGGAGGGAGAGGAGAGATTTAGACTTTTTCAATTTTTACCAGCCACTGTTCATCCCCCGCCTCCAGGGGGATCTGTCCTTCAACAGGACCCCATTCCGCCGATACCGCCAGGGTTTCGGCGGCCACATAATCCGCCAGGGCCTCCCAGGCTTGTTTCAGCCGGTCCGATCCGGCCAGGTGGAGATGTATCCGATCCGTTACGGCAAACCCCGAATCTTTACGGAGATTCTGTACCCCCCGGATTAGATCCCGGACATCCCCCTCCCGGGAGAGCTCCCCGGTGATCTCCGTATCCAGGGCCACCGTCAGGGTCCCCTCGTTGAGCACCTTGAGGTTGGCCTTTTCAATACGCCGGATATCAAGTTTTTCCCGGGTTATCTCAACCATCCGGAGAGGAGCGTCCGCTTCCGGCCCGCCGAACTCCAGAGAGAGAATCGCCCCCTCCAGGAGCCCCTGAATCTCTGACTGGCTGAGGGCTTCTATCCGGGCGGCGGCAAGTTTCATATCCCTTCCCAGTTCCCTGCCCAGGATGCGGAAATTCGCCTTGGCCTGGTATTCCACCAGGTCCTCCTCGTTATCCCGGAAGATGACGGACTTTACGTTGAGTTCCTCCCGGATTATCTCTTCCATTTCCAGAAGCACCTTCTTTTCTTCCACCTGCCGGGTTACAAGCTCCACCGTCCGCAGGGGCTGCCTAACCTTGAGGTTGTACTGGGACCGAAGGGACCTTCCCATGGACACCGCATGCTGTACCACCATCATTTTGTATTCCAGATCCCGGTCCCGGCGCACTTCCCGGGCTACGGGGAAGTCCCGGAGGTGAACCGATTCGACCTCCCCTTTCCGGCGGAGGTTCTGCCAAATGGCATCGGCGGTAAAGGGCATAAAAGGACTGACCACGGTGATGAGGGTTCGCAGCACATCACAGAGGACAGCATAGGCTTCAAGCTTGTCGGTATCGGAACCGCCTCCTTCGGATTCGCCACGCCAGAAACGCCGCCGGGAACGGCGGATATACCAGTTGTTGAGGAGGTCGATAAATTCAAGGATCGGGTCCACCGCCCGGGAGAGATCGTAGGCGTCCAGGGCATCCCCTACCCTCTCCGTGAGGGATTCCGCCACCGAAAGAATCCACTTGTCCAGAGGATTGGCGGGATTATCCGGCGCTTCCCCGGGGCTTACCTTATCGATATTGGCATAGGTAACAAAAAAGCTGTAGGCGTTCCAGAGGGGGATAAGAATACTCTTCATTACATCCCGGACTCCTTCATCGCTGTAGCGGAGGTCATCGGCTTTGACCAGGGCGGAGTGTACCAGGAAAAGCCGCAGGGTATCGGCGCCGTAACTGTTGATAAGCTCCACCGGGTCCGTATAGTTCCGCAGACTCTTACTCATCTTCTTGCCGTCATTGGCCAGGACAATGCCGCTGACAACACAACTCTTGAATGCCGGCTTTTTGAACAGCGCCGCCGCCAGAATGGTGAGGGTGTAGAACCAGCCGCGAGTCTGATCAAGCCCTTCATTGATAAAGTCCGCAGGAAAATGGTTGTCGAAGAATTCCTTGTTTTCAAAGGGGTAATGATTCTGTCCGTAGGGCATGGCTCCGGATTCAAACCAGCAATCCAGCACATCCGGAATCCGGACCATGGTTCCCCTGCAGCCCATGATTCCGCCCCCCCGTTCCGGGGAGACCCGGGCACAGGGGATGGCGATCTGATCCACAAAGTGTTTGTGCAGATCCTCAGGGTACACCCCGGACAGTTCCTCTAGTTCCGCCCGGCTCCCCACGCAGATGGTCTTGCCGCAATCCGGGCATTTCCAGATGGGCAGGGGATTCCCCCAGTAGCGGTTCCGGCTGATGGCCCAGTCCCGGGCCCCCTCCAGCCATTTGCCGAAACGGCCATCCTTGATATGCTCCGGCACCCAGTAGATCTGCCGGTTGGCATTGATCATGTCCTGCTTGATCTTCTCCACATTGACAAACCAGGAGCCCACGGCCCGGTAGATGAGGGGGCTGCCGCATCTCCAACAGTGAGGATAGGCGTGGAGTATCTGCTCCCGCCTGACGAGCTTTCCTTCGGCCTTGAGGCGCTCCATGATGGCCTTGTCCGCATCTTTGACAAATAAGCCCTGGTAATCGCTTACCTCCCCGGTAAAGCGGCATTCCGCATCCACCGGGCAGAGGGTAGGCACCCCGGTGCCCCGCAGTACCCGGGCATCATCTTCACCAAAGCCCGGAGCGGTATGCACAATGCCCGTACCGTCTTCGGTGGAGACAAAGTCCCCCAGGTAGGTACGGAAGGCGTTCTGTTCCG
>JAITJI010000116.1 GCA_031279015.1 Spirochaetaceae bacterium | reverse complement strand
CCCCCCCCCCCCCCCCCCCAGAGCCCCTATCATGACGGCCAGCGCAGAGTACGCAGGGACAATTTCCATGCCGGTTCCGGAATCCTGCCGGATGCCGGCTCAAGGATGTTCATATTTGAAACGGATTATTCTAAAGCCCGGTGAGGAGAAGCGTATCCTTGCCGGTCATCCCTGGGTCTACGATAACGAGGTAGCCCGAATCCTCAAGTCCGTTCCCGGGGGGTTCAGCTCCATTTCTGCGGAGGAGTTGGAAGGGGGGGAGCTTGCCGATGTGGAGAGCCCGGAGAAGGTATATCTGGGCAGGGCCTTTGTGAATCCCCATTCGTCGATCATCGCCCGGATCTACAGCCCCTCCAAGGAGGGGGTGGATAAGGGATTTTTCAAACGCCGTTTCCGGGAAGCCCTGGGGCGGCGTTTCTCCGGGGAGGCCGGTCCGGATCCCTACCGGGAATCGATGCGTCTGGTTTTTGGGGAGGCGGATTTTCTTCCGGGGCTCATCATCGACCGTTTTGTTGGTTGGCCGGGGGAGAGCCCGGGGCTATCGGTGTTGCCCTCGGTACGACCCCTGACTTTTGATGCCGTTGAATCGGTCCTGGGACCGCCCCGGTCCTGGCTTTCGGTGCAGTTCCTCTCCTGGGGAATGGATCGCCGCCGGGATGAGATTCTCCGGGCCCTGGAGGAGTTTCTTTCCCGGGATGTTCCGCGGGGCGGGCAAGGTTCTCTGGGTATGCCCGACGGGATAATCGAACGGTCCGGCGCCAAGGTCCGGGAACTGGAGGGGCTTAGCCCGCGGCAGGGACTGATCGCCGGCAGCCTTCCCCCCGGCGGAATCGTTATTTTTGAAAACGGCCTTCCCTTTGTCGTCAATCCCGGGGAGGGCCAGAAGACCGGCCATTTTCTGGATCAGCGGGAAAACCGCATTCGGGCTGCCGCCTTTGCCAAAGGCCGGATCCTGGACCTCTGTGCCTATACCGGGGGCTTCGGCATCCATGCGGCGCGGCTGGGGACGGCCCGGGGTCAGGATATTCGGATAACCGCCGTGGACGCCTCCCGGTCTGCCCTGGATCTGATCCCCATTAACGCCGAACTGAACGGAGTTGCGGAGCGGATCACAACCGTAAAAGCCGATATTTTTGACTTTCTCCCCCGTCTGGAGGATTCAAAAGAACGCTTTGATCTTATCATCCTGGACCCTCCCGCCTTTGCCAAATCCCGTTCCGCCCTGGAGGGGGCCCTCCGGGGTTACAGGGAGATCAACCTCCGGGCCATAAGGCTCCTGGCGCCCGGGGGAGTCCTGGTAACCTGTTCCTGTAGTTTTGCCCTGGATGAAGGCCGTTTCAAGCGGCTGATCACTGAGGCCGCCGCCGATGCCGGACGCCGCCTGGTTCAGTTGGATTTCCGCTATCAGGCGCCGGATCATCCCATCCTCCTGGGCTATGACGAGTCCCTTTACCTCAAATGCGGGTATTACCGGGCGCTGTAACGTTTACTTAGTTTAAGGATGTGGTATGGCAGTTACCGAATTAATGTCTGAACTGGTGCTGCAGATAGGTATCATCCTGTTTGCGGTCCGGGTATGCGGACGTCTTGCCAGGAAACTGGGCATTCCCCCGGTGTTGGGAGAGCTCCTTGCGGGGGTCATCATTGGCCCCTACGCTCTGGGGGGTATCGGTTTTCCCGGCCTTCCCCGGGGGTTTTTTCCCCTTGGGACCGGGGACGCCCTTGGGAGCGCCTCCCTGGCGGTGAGCCCCGAACTCTACGGCTTTGCCACGGTGGCTTCGATCATTCTCCTCTTCAGTTCCGGTCTTGAGACGGATCTGGGGCTCTTCCTGCGGTATTCCGTGGCCGGCGGGCTCATCGGCCTGGGAGGGGCGGTTCTTTCCTTTGTCTTAGGGGCCCTGACGGGAGCGGCCCTCCTCCATACGGGCTTTACGGATGTCCGGTGCCTCTTTTTAGGGGTTCTTTCCACAGCCACTTCGGTGGGTATCACCGCCCGGATCCTCTCGGATCAGAAGCGGATGGATTCCCCTGAAGGAGTGACCATTCTGGCGGCAGCGGTATTCGATGATGTGCTGGGCATCATCATGCTGGCGGTGATTCTGGGGATCGTTACCCTGGTCACCGGCGGCCAGGGCAGCTCCGGAGTATCCGGGGCTCCGGGGGCCCCTACGGTTTCCGGCATCCTCGGCATAGCGGGTAAGGCCTTTGGCATCTGGCTTGGTTTTACCGCCCTGGGCCTTGTCTTTTCAAAAAGAATCGCCGCCTTCCTGAAGCTCTTCAAACACAGCTACGATTTTTCCATCCTGGCCCTGGGAATCGCCCTGCTCCTGGCGGGGATCTTTGAAAAGCAGGGCCTTGCCATGATCATCGGCGCCTACATTGCCGGGCTCTCCCTCTCAAGGACGGACATTGCTGCGGTGGTACAGGGCCGGCTTCAGGGCCTCTACGATTTTTTCGTCCCCCTCTTCTTTGCCGTGATGGGGATGATGGTAAACCTCCGGGAGATCATTTCTCTTCCGGTCCTGATCTTCGGCGCAATCTATACCGCCGCGGGGATTCTGGCCAAGATTGCCGGCTGCGGCGGCCCGGCCCTGCTCCTGGGCTTTAACCTCCGGGGAGGCCTGCGGATAGGCATGGGTATGGTTCCCCGGGGGGAGGTGGCCCTGATCATCGCCGGTATCGGCCTTGCATCGGGGATTCTGGACAATCAGCTCTTTGGGGTGATCATCCTCATGACCTTCATAAGCACCCTGGCTGCGCCGCCCCTGCTCAGCGCCGTCCTTAGGCTCCCCGGCCCGGGCACCAGGAAACCCGTCAAGGGGGATGATTCGGCCACGGCGGTATGGGATTTTTCCTCCGGCGAAATCGCCGACCTGGTGCTGGATTCCCTCCTCAAGGATCTGCGGAACGAAGGTTTTTATGTGCAGATCATAGACGCCGGCGAAGGTCTCTCCCAGGCGCGGAAAGACGATACCGTCCTGTCCATCACCGAAACAGAAAGCCGGATCGCCATTGAGACCGACAAAACCGATATACCCTTTGTTAAGACCGCGGTGTATGAGGTGATCCTCCGGCTCAACGATGCCATCCGGAGACTCAAGGATGCCGCGGATCCCGGAAAGATGAAGCAGGAACTGGCCGACATGGAGGGCGGCGCCAGGAACGATGCCCTGTCCCTGATCCGGCAGGACAGCATATCCCTGGATCTGAAGGGTGAAACCAAGGAGGCGGTGATCACCGAACTGGTGGATATTCTGGCTGTGCGGGGCAGGCTGCTCGATAGGGACGAGGTCCTGCGGGATGTCTTCCGGCGGGAAAAGACCATGAGTACCGGCATGCAGCACGGTATCGCCCTGCCCCATGGCAAAACCGAGGGGATTGCGGATATTGCCGTGGCGGTGGGCATTAAAAAAAAGGGAATTGACTTTGACTCCATGGACGGGGAGGTGTCCCGGCTCTTTATTCTGGTAGTGTCCCCCAAAAAAACCAGCGGCCCCCACGTCCAGTTCCTTGCCGCCGTGGGAGCCGTGCTGAAGGACGATGAAATCCGCGAAAGGGTGATCAACGCCGCTTCCGTCGAAGAAGCCGTGGAACTGCTGCAGAAGAGATAGGGTGCCGGCGGACGGGGGCTCAACCCTGCGCCACCTTCCGGTTTATCCCTTCCGACATACGGAGCATCGCCAAACCGTAACACACCAGAAAAACCGGCACCAGCTTCATGGTGGTACGGGCAACGATGAATCCCGCCAGCAGCGGCATCAGGGTGCTCCCGCTGTAGGCACAGGCCATCTGCAGGCCGATGATCCGTGGTGAATTTTCGGCGCCGAACCGTTTTGGCGTCAACTGGATCATGCTGGGGAACACCGGTGAACAGCCTAGCCCGATGAGCAGCAGGGCGATGAGGGCAAAGAGCCCCGGCAGGGGCAACAGCAGCAGTACCGCGCCGGCGGTGATGATGCACAAACCGGTACGGATAAGCAGGACGCCGGAAAAATGCAGGGTGAGAAAACCCGTCAGAAGCCGTCCTGCGGTAATGCCGATGAAGTACAGGGAGATGGCGCCGGCGGCGGCGGCCTTGCTGAAACCTCGTAATTCGGAAAGGAAACTTGCCCCCCAGAGCCCTACGGTGTATTCGGTGGCGCAGTAGAGGAAAAAGGTGATGAGGGCCTGCACAACCCCGGGGATCCGCAGCACCCCTCCTCCCCCGGCTTTTGAGGGCCTTTCCGGGGCGGCGGTTCCCGGGGCCCCGCCGGAGGATGCCGCCGGGGTTCCGGACTTTCCGCAGCGCTTCCACAGGGGCAGGGATGCCAGCAGCAGGAGGCCTACGCCCATCTGCACCATGGCGATGAAGAAATAGGCTCCCCTCCAGTTGTCCCCGTGGCGCAGGAAGTTCCCGATAATGAGGGGACCCCCCAAGGCGCCAAACCCCCAGAAACAGTGGAGCCAGCTCATGTGACGGGCCGCGTAATGGAGGGCTACATAGTTGTTCAGCGCCGTGTCCACCGCACCGGCCCCCAACCCAAGAGGGACCGCCAGAAGGGCAATCCACCATACTGAAGGGCCAAAGGACGAGCCCAGGAGTGAGGCTGCGGTGAGCAGCACGCTGAAGGCGGTAACCTTGCCGGTACCAAAACGGCCCAGCGCCCAGCCGCTGCTCAAACTGCTGATGATGGTTCCTCCGGAGATAATAAAGGCAATTATCCCCGCCATATCCAGGGAAACGCCAAATTCCAGCCGCATAACCGGCCATGCGGTACCCAGCAGGGAATCCGGCAGCCCCAGACTGATAAAGGCAATATATATCAAAACCAGAAAAAACGTCGCCATCCTGAACCTCCGGTCACTGAAAACCCCCGGGATTTTCAGGTATTTTTGTACAATCCTGATTACGGCGCGGCGGAGCGCTGGAAAAACAGATGTTCCACCAGTATCTTCAGCCCGATGGCGATTAGGATAAGCCCTCCTGCCACCGGAGCCCACTTTTCAAAAACAAATCCTATCCCCTGCCGGAGCCGTACCCCGAATTCAAAGCCCGTAAGGCACACGGCAAAGGTTATCCCGCCGATTACCGCCGCCGCCATCCAGATATTATTCTGAGCCAGAACGTTGAAGGAGATCCCCACCGCCAGCGCGTCAATGCTGG
>JAITJI010000106.1 GCA_031279015.1 Spirochaetaceae bacterium | reverse complement strand
CAACCAAATTAGAGGACGAAGAGAAGATTCCGGCTGCCAACAGATCGTCAATACATTCCGCCGCCACCTTGAATTCCGAAACAAGCACGTTATTCGATATAGAATCGAGGGCTTTCTTTGCCGCCGGACTCAGAGACAGGTCGTTCAGTTTATCCAGCATGATATCTATCAGGTGGATGTCTTCTTCCAGAAGGGCCTTCTGAAGACGCAGCATCTCGTCTCCCAGCTCATCTACGGCGGCTGCCGGGGCAATCTGATTCTCCGGAGACGCCTCTATATACCGGGTCAGGGTGTCCCGGATCCGCTCCACCAGTTCCGCCAGTTCCGAGCTAAAATTCCCCAGTTCCTCACGGATAACCGCCAAATTCTCCGCTATCCCGGCCTGTTCCAGAAAGGCCGCCTTTTCAGAGATCCCCGCAGCCCCAACGCTTGCGGAAGCGCTTTTAAGGGCATGAACCTGGGTGGTGAAAAACTGGAAATCCTCCCGGGTTGGCGAGTCCGTGTCTGCAAACTGATACAACAGGCCCAGCCGGGCGGTACAGTCGTTACAGTAGAGGAAAAGGACCTCGCAGTAATCCGCCTCAGAGCTGCCGGTCATGGCGATGCCCTGTTCGCTGTTCAAGCCTTCAATGACGGGAAAAAACCCGGATAATCTTGCGGGTACCGTTTCGTTTCGGGATTTCCGCCTTTTTTCCTGGGGAATCCACCGCTCCATGATCTCATTCAGCCGGGACATTTCAATTGGTTTGGCCAGGTAATCGTTAAAACCACTCGCCAGAAACATCTCCCGCATTCCGGAAATGGCGTTGGCGGTCAGGGCAATGATGGGAACGGTACGGTAATACTCCCCCTCCAGGACCCGGATCCCCGCAACCGCTTCAATGCCATCCATGACGGGCATCATGTGGTCCATAAAGATGATGTCGTAATGGTTTTCCTTGGCCAGGGCGATGGCCCGTATGCCGGTTTCGCAGATATCGATCTGCGTCTGATAGGGCATAAGCAAGCCCTGAGCAACCTTGAGGTTGGTAACAATATCATCAACGATGAGCACCCGGGCTTCCGGTGCAATAAACCGCACTACGGGTTTTTTACCGGGAACGGAAAGGCTTATGCCGTTGAGTAAATTGGCAATGGGGATGGCATAGGCGGGCATGGTGATGGCGGGAATATCCTGAAAGGAGGATAATTCCCCCAATTCCGCAAGGAGCACCAGGGTTGTTTCCTGATTTGTCTGTTTGATGATCTCCGATGCCTTCCCCACCATCCCCACGGATACCATAACAAAGGAGAAACCGCCGGCGGTGAGGTCACTGAGAAACACCTGAGGATCGTCGCGCTTCAACACCTTAACCCCAAGGTTTCGCAGGGTATCAAAGATCGAAGCAGCGTAGAGGGGCCGTTCATCGTAGAGTAAAACCCGCTTGGCGTCTTTGTTCTCCACCGCCGCCACCGGATCATTTCCGGTAAAAAACTGAGGCAGATCAACGGTAAATACGGAACCTTTTCCATAGACGCTCGAAACCTTGACATCCCCGCCCATCTGGATACAGAGCCGTTTAGTAATCGCCAGGCCAAGGCCGGTTCCCTCGATGCCCCTGTTCCGTTCCGTGTCAAGCCGGACAAACTCACCAAAGAGGTGAGAGACATCCTCCTCCTTGACGCCAATGCCGCTGTCGGCAATCTCAAACTGGAGGCGGATGCTGTGTTCGCTCAGGGGAACACCCCGCACCGTTAATTTGATAAAACCCTGGTTGGTGTATTTTACCGCATTGCTCAGAATATTAAAGAGGATCTGCCGAACCCGCGTCTCGTCACCTATCAGGTTGTTGGGAAGGCGCGCGTCAACATTAACCAGAAAGAGGATGGATTTTTCGGAAAAACGTACCCGTATCACGTTGATAACGTTGTTGAGCAGGGAGGCGAACCCGTAGGGAACAGGGTTAAGATGAAAATTACCGGTTTCTATTCTGGACAGATCCAGAATATCGTTTATGATGGACAGGAGATTTGAACCGGCCTGTCTGATGTTGGCCAGGTACTCCGACATCCGGGGCGTAACGGCATCCCGCAGAGCCAGTTCCGTCATGCCGATAATGGCGTTCATGGGGGTGCGGATCTCATGACTCATCCGGGCCAGGAAGGAGGATTTTGCTCTGTTTGCCAGTTCCGCCTGCTCCTTGGCGTTCAGAATCTCGGTCATGTCCTGAAAGAGCGTCAGTATACCTTCGGGTAAACCCTCCTCGTTGATCATGGGGCTTATATACACCGTATAATGCCGGGGATTGCCCCTTTTCCCAAGATCCATGATGTTATCACAGACATCGGGGCGGCACTGCCGGATGGCCCCTTCAAGCATGCGCATAAGGTTATCGAGAACCGGTTCCTCTACTATCTGCAGGAATATCTCCCGAAAGGGATGATCATTCACCACCCACGGGGCAGGACTCCCGATCTGCCGCAGGAACATGTGGGAACAGTAGATGATCCGCAGATTCTCATCCAGGATGATCATGATCTCCTGGGTGTTCTCCAGCAATAAACTAAAATACTTTTCCTGTTTTGATTTTTCATCCGTAATGGTGGCAAGCAGCTTGTCCTTGGCGGCGTTGTACGCCTTTGAACGATCATTCGCCAACTGGGCCATTTTAAGGGAACGACTGATAATCCGGTTTTCTTTTTTAAGGCGCTTGTTCTCTTCTCCAGCCTCCGCAAGCTGTGCAGTTACAATTTCAATCTCTGCCTGAAGTTCCCTTATGTCCATAAAAACCACCGATTACAGTATACAGGAAATTATAGAATACTGATGAAACTTATTGATCAGCTTTTCATGCGATCCATAATGGGGACAAAACTCGCCGCCGGAGTACAAAAACATATAGGGCAATGATGAATCCGCCATCAGCTTTTGTACCAGCTTCATTTCATCATGGGAATCCATCAGGGCAACATTGCGGCTAAAACAGGAAAAAACCAACAACCCGTTCCGATCCTGCTCCTGCTTGGCAAGCTCGATGATATTGGTCGCGCTTGCAAGGACATCCTCCTTCAGGGGCGAACTGATGCGCAGGGTGCTTCCGGGCCGTATGCTGTTGCCGCACAACACGCTTCCGTCCGGGCCGATGTCTATAATGATACAGGGCCATTGTTTTTCGCCGTCATGATTGTCAATATATAGGGGAAAGGCGTACAACAGTTCAACGACACCATCGTTAATAAGGCCGATCCGTTCCATATAGGCAACCGTAGGTATATTGTTAACGCTGATCATCCGGTTCCCCTCCGCCGCGGTAATCACCGCCTGCTGGCCGCGGATCTTCTTTTGCGGCATCGAATCGATAGAGAACCGGGGCCGTACATCACCTGAAAAAAGCAGGAGGACCAGACAGTCAGAATAAGCGACACCGTTATAGATGACCTGCGGGGACCGTACACCGGTAGCCATATCCAGGGCAATGGTGCCGAAGACCGGCGCCCCCGCTGCAAGCCGATCCAGGACAGAAACCACCATTTCTCCCATTAAGTAAGGCAACATCGACTTAAAGACCATGAGCAGGGACGGCGCCGCCGACAGGGATGCTGCGGTTTTCTCATACATGGCGGCGATCCGTTTTTCATTCCCCGGAGAAAAGACTTCAGAAAATCCCGTAGAAAATTCAACGTCATCGCTGGTCAGGACCATTACGGCCAACATATCTTCACCCATAGCGCCATGCATGGCGATGCCCTGAGTAGTACAACCCACCACATCAAAGGGTAACGCCTTACAAACAGCTTCCACTACCCCGGATTCGATAAAATCCAGATAACAAAAGATCAGCCCTACTGAATTTTTCAGTATTCTTCTTTCAATGTCAAGCTGCTCCAGAATTTCCCGTACCGCATATCCCGCATCATCCATCTCAAAGGTATGGGCTGTCAACATTTTTATCAAAAATATACCCCCGTACCGCATCCATATTAACACAGGTCAGGAGACCACGTAAAGGTCTATTTGGCGGATTGTATCCGGCAGGTCCTTGCAGGGGATCTTAAACCTGTTTCCCGGTTTTTATTCCCTGGCCGGAGGGCCCCGGCGGACAATGAATTCCTCCTTTGGCGCCCAGGGATGTTCGGCCTTTTCCCGTGCCCGGGAGAGGAGGTATTCCTGAACCCGAAAGGCTGTTTCCCCGGCTGCGGGACTCAGCAGGGTCCAGATCCCATCGCTTCCCAGTATCCGGGCCTGGCAGTTATCCCGGAAACAGGCATCCAGGGTATCCCACAGTTCCTCCCTAAGGCCCTCATCCTGGACGGGAAACATGAGTTCAACCCGGCGTTCCAGATTCCGGGGCATCCAATCGGCGCTGGAAAGGTAGAATTCTTCGGTGCCGGCATTGGCAAAATAGTAGATCCGGGAATGTTCCAGATACCGGTCCACGATGCTCACCACCCGGATGTTCTCCGACAGATCCGGCAGACCCGGCTTGAGCATACAAACCCCCCGGACCTGCAGGAAGATCTGTACCCCTGCCCGGGATGCCTGGTACAGGGCATCGATTATGTCGGTATCCGCCAGGGCGTTCATCTTGGCCATGATCCGGCCGGGATTTTCCGGGCTTGAACGGTTTGCCTCCCGGCCGATGAGTTCAATCAGGCGCCGTTTCATGGCGATGGGGGCAATCACCAGCTTCCGCATGGCGGAAATGGTAGAATATCCGGTGATCATATTGAAGAGAAGGCCCGCATCAAAGGCGATATCATCCCGGGCGGTAAAGAGGCAGATATCCTCATATTGCTTTGCCGTCTTGTCGTTGTAGTTCCCCGTGGAGAGGTGAACATACCGTTTTATCCCGCCCTGCTCCCGGCGGATAACCAAGCTTATCTTGGCATGAACCTTGAGATGCGCCAGTCCGTAGATCACGATCACCCCTGCCCGCTCCAACCGGTTCGCCCAGGAGATGTTCCGTTCCTCGTCAAACCGGGCCTTGAGTTCCACCACTGCGGTGATATGCTTCCCGTTCAGGGCGGCCTCCTCAAGAGCCTTGATAATAGGCGAGTCGCCGCTGGTCCGGTAGAGGGCGGTCTTGATGGAGATAACCTGTGGGTCTGTTGCGGCATCCTGAAAGAACCGGACCACCGGCTCAAAGGACTGGTAGGGCAGGTGCAGCAGCACGTCCCCCCCGCTGATCCGCTCCCAGAAGGGCTCATCCCGGGCAAAGGCGGCATTCCAGTAGTATTCCCGGGGCGCCAGACGGAGGCGATCAAAACCCGGAAAGGCCGCCAGATCCCCAAGGCTGCCCAAGTCCAGGGGAAACCGGAATTCGTAGAGGTCTCCCTCCTCCAGGTCCAGGCGCCGGGATAACTCATCCCGCAGCCGGGGACTATCTGCGGAAAAAACCATCCGTACCACCCGGGAATGATCCCGCCCCTGAATAACCTCTTCCATGGCTTCAATGAAATCTTCATCCCGTTGCTCGTCCACCGAAAAATCCGCATCCCGGTTGATCTTGAAGATCATCCGCTCCTTCACCGTATAACCGGGAAACAGGTAATCCCCCCAGGTTAAAACCACATCTTCCGCCAGAGTCAGCCGGATCCTGCCATCCTCTTCATCGGGAAGACGGATGATCCGGTCCGGCGCCGGCGGTATTTTTACAATGGAGATACAATGCCCCTGATGGGGGGTCTCCCCGGAAAGGGCGCCGGTTCCGGCGGCAACACCGGTATTGGCCCCGGCTTCGGCCTCCCCGATCCCGGGAGAGAGGAGAAAGACCGCATAGATCGATTGATTCCTGATAAAGGGGAGTTCCCCGGCATCGGTCAAACGGAGAGGGGTAAGGACCGTGTACAACTCCCGCACAAAAAAGGATTCCAGATGATCCGTCTGGGCCGGGGAATAACTGCCGGGACGGACCAACTCCAGCCCCCCCCGGGCAAGGGCGGGAATTATTTCAGTTTCCAGGCACCGGTAGAGGCGGTCCATCAGGACCCGGACTTTTTCCGTCACGGTCTTTAGCTGACTCTCCCAACTCCGGCCTGAAGGGTCCGCCGCCGTACCGGCCCGGCGGGCCCGCTTTAAGCCGGCAACCCGGACCATGAAAAATTCGTCAAAGTTGGAAGACACAATCGATAAAAACCGGAACCGGTCCAGGGGGGGCAGGTCCTGACGGAGACCCTCTTCCAATACCCGGGCGTTAAAGTCTATCCACGAGATATCCCGGCTAAAAAACCGTCCCCCGGGCAACTGCCGGTCCGGCTCCCGTTCATCAGGCTGATCAGTTTTCGTCATATAAGAATCACCTTGTACCCAAAAACATCCTGGAACATATCGGCCTTTTCCTCCAGCCCTATCCGTTCAGTGCTGAGATCAAAGTTACCCCCCGTATGGAGGACCACGGTTTCACTCCGCCGTTCAACCCGGATATCCCGGACCCGCTGGGTGTGACTCCGATCCAGGGCATCCGCCACCCGGAGGATGGAAGCCATCTTGAGAACCAGGATCCGCTCCTCCCGCTGGAGGGCGATGTAATCAATATCCGCCGGAGCAGGGGGTTCACTCCGGTGATAGCGGATCACGTTTCCGATGATATTGAGCTCATCCAGATGGAGGCCGAAGATCTCCGAGTTGGCCACAATGTACTGGCCGTGCTTTTGATGGCCCGAACTGCGGATAAACATACCAATATCGTGGAGTATGGCCGCCACCTCCAGCATCATTCGCTCCCGCCGGTTCATTCCATGCTCAAGGGCCAGGGCGTCAAAGAGGACCATACACTGATTCGCCACATACCGGTGATGGGCTTCATCATAGTGATACTTCCGCGCCAGGTTAACTGCCGATGCAATGATTTGGGAGAAAAATTCCTCCTGGAGTTCCGAATCTACCCCCAGGGCAATGTCGATGAGCAGCCCTTCCCGGATGGACACATAGGGAACCACAACCTGGACGGCGGCGGTCCGCTCCAGAAAAAACCTGTACACCAGATTCCCCGGAATAAAGCCTTCGGCGTCCGCATAGGGTATCTGTAGCTTTTCGACGCAATCCTCGGGACTGTACGCCCGGATTGTTTCCACAAACCGGAGAAAGGTTTCCCGGTCTATGATCCAGCAATCCTGATTCAGTTCCCGGCCTATCCGGGAGGCCAGAAAACGAATATCCGAACCGGCAACCACAAAGGTCCTGACATGGGACAGATCCATCTCATCATTGAGAAATTCCGCGGTGTTTCGGATATGTTCGGCGAGATACCGTTCCCGGGACCGGACCGAACCCATACCCCGCCGGACTTCCTGGTCGATGAGGATCGTTCCCAGCCTGAGGCTGTGGGCTGCCACCATCTTGCCCCGGCGGAGCAGCATGATCTCCGTGGAACCTCCGCCCACCTCGATGACCATGGAGTTGGCCCGCCAGAACCGGCTGAGATTGTTTTTCAGGGCAAAACGGACCGCCAGATACATGAGGCGGTTTTCCTCTATCCCCTCCACAATGGTGAGGAGGAAACCCGTTTCCTGGCGGACCCGGTCCACAAAGACATCCCGGTTCCGGGCCACCCGGAGGGCGCTTGTGGCGATTACCCGGACCGCGTCGTCCTCTATGCCCCAGCCCCTTAGATGCTCCCGAAAATTCCGGAGCACCAGGAGACATTCCAGAAGGGACTCCCGGGAGACCTGGCCTGAGGTAAACACATCCCGCCCCAGGGCCACGGGTTTCCCTGCCCGGTCCAGAACCTGCCACTGCCCTCCCCCGCCTATTTCGGCGATTACCAGCCTGATGCCGGTGGAACCAATTTCGAGGACGGCGACTAAGCGGTTAGCTTCCATAATAGTATACAACAATTATCGAAGCTTGAAGAAAAAGGATCAATACATACGGGGCATGGATTCCTGGATTATTAACCTGCTCAGGGCGCCGCGGACACTACAGTTTATCGATGAGCATGGAACACTTTCCCGAAGGAATGGGAAGGGTTTTCTTTTTCTTGCCTAATATATTGATAGTAAAATAGTATAATTTTTCACTTTCCATGTGGATCTCCCAGCCCCGGCCGCTCTTGTTGGAGAGAATGGTGATCATGTTCTTTTTAAGGGAGAGATTCTCCACCCCCATGATCTCCAGATTGGGAATAATCCAGTCCACGGTCTTTCGGGGAAGGGAGATAAAGAGCCCCACAATATTCTCAATGGTCAGGCATATAGTGGACAGGCCATCGTAGGTGAGGTACTGGGCCCGGGGAAAATCGGGGCGTCCCGGCCACTGGGCAGGACCTTCCCTGAGGGGGAGGTAGGCTTCCCAGAGATTACCTTTGTGATGATTTCCGTCGGGGCTCATGGAGTCAAGCACAAAGTAGAGATGCCGGGTGGCGCATTCCCGGGCCATATCCCAGCGCTGGTACAGTTCAAGCCCCTTGATCACCATAAAGGTAAGGTGGGGAAAGACGGAACCCCGGAAACCATGACCGTTTTCATCAAAGCCCGGTTCGCTTACCGCCATAGAAGGAAAGGGGTGGGGGGAACCAAAAAACCGGGGATTCTGAAGCTTGTCGATGATCCGCTCTGCCTTATCATCATTGGGAATCTCCGCCAGGAGAGGCCAGTACCCGGCAATGGTCTTTATGGGGAGCCGTTTTTCATTTTTGTCGATATCATAATAAAAACCATCCTCGTTATCCCACATGAGGTTGTTGATCCGGGTTTTAAGGGAGAAATAATGCCGTTTATACTGAAAGCTGGCATCCTTGTCGTTGAGAATATCCGCCAGGGCAGACATATAAAGCACGTTGATGGCCATGACGGCGTTGAAATCCACAGGATAGGCCGCTTCCTCCCGGAGGGAATTCGGCATGCCTGTGGCGGCCGGGGGGACCTCGTAGAGGCCGTTGGGCCGTCTGAACACCGTATCAATCCAGTTCAGATATTTATGGAGTATGGGGATAACATCCTTGACCCGCTTTTTGTTGGCCGATTTATGGTAGAGGTTAAATTCCGCCCAGGCAAAGAGGGGAAGCCCCAATCCTTCGGGATTATCCTGCTCCACCGCAGGCAAACCGGTTTCTATGGTATAGGCGGACCGGATAGCCCCGCTGGGCTCCTGGCGTTCATAAAAAACATCCAGACTCGGATGGGCTTGATAGATACGATTGGAATAGACTAAAAAAAAGGAAGAAAATACCGCATCCGCCTGCCGGATCACCGAGCTGCCGGGATATGAAAAAAATTTCCCTTCTATGGCGCTATTTTCACTTCCGGCGCCCCAACAATCCTGTATCCACGCCCAGGTTTTATCGTATATATCAACAAAATCCTGATCATAAAAATGAATCTTGGGGAAGTCACGTTTTAACACACCCGCTCCTATTCAGTTGAGATTACGTTACACCTGCAAAAAAGTCAAATGACACATCACTGACACTCCTGCCACAGGACCTATAAACCCGGTCTGTGGTACGGTATCGTCGTTTGGTATATGGACATACCCCGGCAAAGGGCATTAAAAGCATATCCGGTCCGCCTTATCGGCAATTGCTTTAGACCGCTTTTTATTATATAGTCATACCGGTATTTTTGCCATTGTTTTTTATAAAAAAAGTCGTTTATATTGAATTGTCGGCCTGTCACGGCCGGATATAAGGGGCCCCACGGTGTATAAATCCTATATTGCTTTGGAAGTCCGAATTTTGCTGCTTACCGGGGTAAAAACCTTCTGTTCCTGCGTCCCTGATGCCTCCTGTCCGGTCTGCCGGGAGGAACCCGGGGCCCGGCCGGCCCTCAACTACCAGGCCGTCCGGAAGGCCTGTCTTCTAATCCGGGGATTGGGGGGGGGCATCATCAGGAATGCCCCCTATGAACGCAACCTCAGCACCCCGCCAATGCCGGAGGATCGCGCCCTGTCCCGGCTTTCCATAAAATTGGGGTGTGACGGCGCCATGGACATCATGTTTCACCGCCGCAAAAAGCGTATCCGGATAACCGAAGTCAGGCTGGAAGAGGACGCCGGCCGGCTGATCCATTCGGGGAAAGGTTCACCGGAAACCAGGATGGATTATTCCCGGGTGGGGATGCCGAGCCTCCGTATCCGGACCGCCGCGGATTTTGAGATTGGGGAAGAGGCGGAGGTTTTTTTGTCGGATCTGCGAAGGCGAATCCAGTATCTGGAACTGATATCCGGAACGCCTGTTGAAAGCGTTATCCGCTGTAATGCCTATGTGGCCCTGGCGCCCTATCCTGAAATTCCGGAATGGTACGTCAAATTACGGAATCTCAATTCCTTTAACTTTGTATCAGGAGCGGTTAACGCGGAGCTTTCCCGGCAGGAGGAGATCGTCATCAATGGGGGAACGGTGCTGCCGGAAAGCCGGATATGGAACGAGGCAAAGGCGGCAACGGAATCCTTTCAGATCAGAACGGCGGAAGAAACCCCCCGGCTTGTCAGGGTTGATGAGCTGCCCGGATTCATTCCCGGAACGGATATTCTGGAAGCCCTTGATAACTTTACGGTAGAACTTCCCGAAGCCCGGCGGGACCGGATGATGGATCAGTACGGCCTTACCCAGCTTCAGGCGGAACTGGTCTGTGACGAAAAAAGCCGGGCCGACTATTTTGAAGAAACCCTTGCCCTGGGGGCGTCCCCCCGGGAAGCTGCCCGGTGGATGGCTTCCTATACGGTAAAGGAGTGCAGGCGCCTTGGCTTCAGCGTTGCGGAGTCCCCCCTCAGCCCCCGGCGTTTTCAGGAGATCCTCACTATGCTTGAAAAACGGCGGATCCACGGCGGCATTGCCAGGCAGGTGATCAGCGCCGTGCTGGAGGAGGACCGGGAACCCGAAGAGTTGATAAAAGAACGGAACTGGGAACAGATTACGGATCAGGCGCTTATAGAGGGGATTGTAAAATCAATAATTGAGGCTAATCCCCAGGAGGTGAGCCGGATCCGCGAGGGGGATGCCCGGCCAATCCGTTTTCTTACGGGCTGTGTCATGCGGGAAACCGGCGGACTTGCCGAACCGGTACTGGTTAAGGAAGTCCTGAAAAGGCAGCTTTCGGTCTCCCTGGTCTACGTCCTGTCCATGGGGGGGGCAATTTCCGGCAAAATTGGAGAAGATGGCGGCGTGGAGAGCGGAGATGAAAAGGTTCTCCGGAAACTCCTCACCGGTAAAACCGGCGGCAACGTCTCCCGGATACGCTTTGAATCGATCCAGGTGGGGCGGATCCTCTCCGAGGAGATCGTCCCCGCGGATTGGGCGGTACTCATCGCAACCATCGCCGATCACCTGAATTCGGGAACCGCCAACGGTATTGTGGTGGCCCACGGTACCGACACCCTGCCCTATACGGCCCCCCTGCTCTACTGGCTTTTTGCCGATACCAACGCCCCCATCGTGCTGGCCGCCTCCTCCACCCCATCGGGAATATCCCAGGAAGCATCCCGGACCATCAAAAAGGCGGTAGATCTGGCCGTAGGCAAACCCCGGGGAGTGTATGTGGTGAACGGCGGAAAGGTTCTCTCCCCGCTGAATCTGAAATACGAACGAATAGGCAGCGACGGCTTTCGGAACTGGAACATGGGCAGTCCGGTTTTTTCCGGAAACTGCTTTTTATCAGGCCCCCTGGAGGTTGACCAATATATATTGGCCCAGCTCCTGGAAGAGGCGGTTAATTCCATGTGCATCATCCGGATCTACCCCGGCCTCCGCTCGGATTATCTCCTGTACCTCATGGACAAGGGGGTCAAAAACTTCTTTCTGGAGTTATACGACACCGGAACCGCCGGTTTTCGGGAAGGCCCTTACTCCCTCAGACGGGTTTTGGGCGTGGGGAAACGCCGGGGCGTCCGGTTTTACTGTAGTTCCCAGCAGGAAGGCTTTGTAGACTTTTCCGGGTACAGCAGCGCCCGGGAACTCTGGCGGGGAGGGGCGGTTCCCATGGGGGCCTACACCACCGAAACGGCGGTAGCCCGGTTCCTTGCCGCCAGCATCGTCGCCGACAATGAAGATGAACGGGCAAAACTCATGGACAGCGCAGGACCGGAACTAACGGACGGCTAAGGCCGGGGGAACCATGCCCCGCCGGGGGCATATAAGAAAATGATTTTGAAATACGGCATTACAGGCTTGATTCTTTTTATCTGACAGGTACAATATTCTATAAAACTACCGAAAAACCTTGCCAAGATGGCTCAGTCGGTAGAGCGGCGCACTCGTAATGCGCAGGTCGGGGGTTCGATTCCCCCTCTTGGCTTTTTAACTCCTTCGGTATAAAACAACAGCCATAGGTGATTATAAATTCCTCCCGGAACCGGAAGCAATTTGAACTGTCTGTGAGGACCTATCGTCTCTGCCGGTTCCCAGGATCAGAAGTTCCGGATGGTACTCAAAGTGCATGGTATCGTATCGCTGCCACCTGCCGCCCCAGATAAATCCCTGTTCCTCAAAGGCCCGGATCACCCCGGAGGGCGGATTCTGCCGTTTTTCAACGGGTACGGAATGCCAGTCAATGCCCTTGGCGGCGGTCCATTGCCAGTAGGTTTCCATCCCTGCCTGCGCCTTCATCAGTAAATCTACCGCCACCCCATACGCGTGAAAGCTGCGATTTTCACTGCCCGCAACATTCCGCCAGTTCCAGCCGGTAATGCTGTGCAGATTTTTGAGCCACCCTTGTACTTCCGGTTCACTCTTTGCCAATTCCTGAATGCGCGCTTCTACCCGGCCCAGGGGCGCTGCGATGTCCCGGTGTATTTGCACGGAACGGCCCAGAAAATCGATCCATTGCTGGCGTGAAAAAGCCTCTTCTCTGGTGCGGGCCTGCCAGATGGTTTCAAAAAGGGGGGAACGAATTGTACCGGCGCTTAGGGTCAGACGATACGGCCTATAGGAACCGGAGAGCTGCCGCCGGGAGATAAGCTGATTCGCCATGTCTTGCCAGGGGCTTAATTCATCCGGGCTTACGGGAGCTTCCATGGAGTACCGGTACATGAACTGGGGACGGAACATTTCCATCCGGTCCTTGTCTCCCTGAGGGAGGAATCTGCCTTGAGCGTAATACCAGCGAATCCCATCCATTTCAAAGGTCCAGTCTCCGTCCTGGAAAACCGGCGGACCGAGGCGTCCGTTGTAAACCGCCGAGAAGAGTTTTATCGTATCCTCTGCATGGTCCCCCCCTGCGGCCCGGCGCAGCCCCAGATCCGTAAGAACAGCCTCGGTCCATATTCCGGCCATCTCCTCAAGCTGCTTCACTTTTACCCGTCCGGTGAACAGAAACCCTCCGCCCCGCAGGAATCGTTCCCCCCGTATACATGCTTCAAAGTCGTTGTTCAAATCCGCTGCTGCATCCCGGGTGGTCCAAAAAGGGATGACCCTGCCGTCCATAAAGTCAGTCCGGGCCAGGAAGTCCTCCAGCGGCGCGGCAATGCGGCCCGCCGTAAGGGAGCCTCCCACAAAGAAAGTTTCATAATCAAACAGATCCGGCAGGGGCTTTTTACCGGCTATATCAAACAATTCACCCCCGGTTATTCGTGCAATTGCCTTCACCATCCGCCGGGTATCTTTATTTTCCGCAAAATAGATAAGCAGATTGCGCCCTGTCCTCTCATCCGGACTTACGGTATGATCCTTCTGTAAGAGCGCGCATCCGGTGAAAACAAGGGTTATGGGTAACAAAAAATATGCCGGCAACTTTCTCACTTCATCTTCCTGCGGTGATTCCTTAAATCCGTTTCAACACCGGTATGGCCGGTTCGGTCAACTCTATGGATGCGGGAAAATCCGCAGGGTCAAGCAGGACCGCCTCACCGTCCATCTGGGCCAGGATAGGCTCTCTGCCCCGAAAACGTACCTTAAATGCACTGAAGAGGATCGCCTCCGGGATGCCAACGTGCCCTCCGGTGCTAAAGAGGCCCTTCAAAGCCAGCTTGCGGAAGAGGGACATCTGCCGCACAATGCATACATTCCTATCGTCCGGAAGTATCCGTTTGTGGGAACCGTAGGTCCGGTGACCGGTTACCCCCACGGCGAGGAGCAGGACCTTCTCCTCCAGGGTATTGACGATCCGCTCCGCCTCATCGTAGACATGGATCTCCAGGGGGCCAACCTTGTAGAGCCGGTCGTAGAAGAGGGCGGCAATATCCACCCAGAGTTTATAGAAATCTCCGGAGAATCTTCCCTTCATCCTGTTGGTCATGTACGTGACAAAGGCGTCAAGCCCCACGGAAAGGATGTTGAAGGCGAGAAAGGGGCCCTTCCCCTCCGTAGCGGTACGGAGGACCAGCCCCCGCTGCCGGGCAAGAGTCACGGGGTTGATGAGGAGTTCCAGGGCGTCCCCCAATTCCCAGGCGTCGGCGCCGTCGTTTCCCGTGCCCATGGGGAGCCTGAGTACGGCAAAAGCGGAGCGAATCGCCGGCGGGGCGGCATACAGGGCGGTCATCACCTCCAGGCTTGTACCATCCCCTCCGGCGGAGATGATGAGGGATATGCCCGGCGCCCTGTTCCGGGCGTCCTCCCCTGCCTTGTCGATCAGGGCCTTTACAATAGCCGCCGCATCCCCCGGCCCCCGGGTAAGCAGGAGCCCCCGGTTCCCCAGAGAATCACCGCCCCCCCACTCCCGGGCAATACGGGAAGGACCGGCCCCTTCCCGCAGGGGGTTTTGCGCCGCCCTGGCAACACAGGCGTTTAGGGCCTTCCGGTGCCGCTTCCAACAGGAATGTATGGTGAATCCCCCGGCAACCGGATTGGCAATGACGGTCCAGCAGAGGGACCGGTCCGGGGCCACAAGACTATGGGAACATATCGCCTCAAGCCCTTCGGCAAAAAATTCAAACTCCATATAGTAAGGTTTACACGAAAAAACGCAATCGTCAACAGGATTTTTTCCGGCAGCCGCGCCTGCGGGTTTTTCGTCCGGGTCCCTTTGGCGCCCTTCATGCAAAATTACTTCCCCAAAATCATGAACATGGTTATAATGGTTTTTATTGTCCTGAGTCTTCATACGCGGACTCGTAT
>JAITJI010000067.1 GCA_031279015.1 Spirochaetaceae bacterium | reverse complement strand
AAGTCCCAGGGTTCGTAGATCTTAGGCACATCCCCCAAAAGCCGTTTAGTGTAGTCCGACTTGGGGTGGAGTATGGCCTCGTCCGCCGTCCCCTGTTCCACGATAACCCCATGCTCCATAATATACACCGTATCGGAAATGTAATACGCCAGACCTATGTCGTGGGTGATAAACACGATGGTCATGTCCACCTCGTCCCGCAACTTTAACAGCATGTCAAGGATCGTCGCCCGGGAACAGGCGTCTATCATCGACGTAGGTTCATCGGCGATAAGCAGCTTCGGCTTCAACATAAAGATCCGGGCAATCATCAGCCGCTGCATCTGGCCGCCGGATAGTTCAAAGGGATACTTGTTGGACAGTTCCTCGAACTTCAGATTGACAAACTTGCAGGCGTCCCTCATCCGCTCGAATTTTTTTTCCTTGTTTAAATTTCCCCCGCCCTGAAGCCGGATACAGTCCATCAGCACCTCATCCACCTTGTTAAAGATGTTATAGGTGGAAAAAGGATCCTGGAATATGGCCTGGATGTTCTGCCAGTATAAACGCCGCTTACTCTGGCTGGATATATCGCGGGGTTTCCCCTCAAAGACGATCTCCCCAGCCGAGGGGTTGAGCAGCCCCAACACCATCTTCGCCAGGGTGGTCTTCCCGCTCCCGCTCTCCCCCACAATGGAGATAATCTCCCCCCGGCGGAACGCGAAGTCCACCTTGTTTACCGCCACAGTCTTGTTCTTCCCCGTCCCAAACTCCCGGACCAAGCCCTTGGCGCTTAAAAATACCTCGCCGGTCTTCGCCCTATCGCTCATGACCTTCCCTCCCCCGCGGTTTCTACAACGGCTATTTCCTCATCCACAAAGGTATGGGAAACCAGGGGAAACTTCTTGGCGTTCTCCTCCTGGGCCTTGTACTGTTCCCTCAGCTTCCTTTCCTCCAGCTTGCAGCGGTAACTCCTTCCCGGCCCCGCTTCCTTGTCATCCAGAGTTCCCTCGCAGATATGTAAATACTGGCAGCGCTCCGAAAAACGGCAGCCTTCGGGCCGGATCTTCAAATTAGGCGGCGCTCCGGGTATGGCCTGCAAAACATGGCCCCGGGTCCCCTCCTCCGGCACGATGATCGAGTTCATCAGCCCCTTGGAATAGGGCATCAACGGGTCAAAAACCATCTCCCTGGCGGCCCCCCGCTCCACTATCTCCCCGGCGTACATCACCATGATGTCGTCGGTAACGTTGAACAACAGGGGCAGTTCATGGGTAATAAACAGCATGGACCGGACAAAGCCCTTCTCCATTAAATCGCGGAGCAGCTTAATCACTATCTTCTGCGAAGACACGTCCAGGGCGGATGAGGGTTCGTCCGCTATCAGCACCTTGGGACTCAGTATCGTTGATATGGCGATAACCGTCCGCTGCTTCATCCCCCCGGACAGTTCCACCGCGTACTGGTCCAGCACCTTGGACGGCAGGTTAAGAATATTAAACCGTTCCTCCGCCAGGTCCCGCATCTCCTTTTTGGACAGGGCGGAGTTGTGGGCTTTGAGGACATCCTCGATAAAGCGCATGATCTTCCTGGTGGGGTTCAGGGCGTTCATCGCCGCCTGGGGAATATAGGCAATGTCCGTCCCCAGCACGGTCTGGCGGATGGTATCGGGGCTGAGGGAGGTAATCTCCTTCCCGTCAATAATAATACTGCCCCCCTGGTAGTACAGGGGCGGAAAATAGTAGCCCATGACGCTCATAGCCAGGGTGGACTTCCCGCAGCCTGACTCTCCGGCTATCCCCAGGGACTTCCCGTCCTCCAGGGAGAAGGACACATTGTCCACCGAACAGATCTTCTCGTTCATCCGGGTCTTGTAATAGGTAGTCAGGTTCTTTACTTCCAGCATAACAGACATGACGCTAGCTCCTTATCTGGGGATTGAAGATCTGATCCAGCCCGGAGTTAATCAGATTAAGGGAAAATGTGATGAGGGCTATCATCAACACCACGGGGAGGAAGGCCCACCAGGCCCCCACCGGCAGGGCGCTAAAGTCCATGGCCCAGTGCATCATCAAGCCCAGGCTCGCCACATTCTGCGGCCCCAGGCCCAGCATGGAAAGGCTCGCCTCCGAGAGGATCCCCGAGGCCACCTGGAGGATAAAGGCCATCATCACATAGGAGCCAAGGTAAGGCAGAACGTCCCGGAAGATGATCCGGGGCATGGAATGGCCGGAAAGTTTGGAGAGGTTTACATGATCCCGGTTACGGAGGCTTGTGGTCTGGGCCCGGACGGAACGGGCGGTCCAGGGCCAACTGGTAATACCGATGACCATGGCGGTGGTAAGAAAATTCCGGGAATTGATGCTCACCGACACCAGCACCAGAATCACAAACGAGGGGATGACGATAAAAATATTCGTCACCGTGGAAAGCAGGTTATCCACCATGCCCCCCGAATAGCCGGCAACAAGACCAATCGAGAGGCCGATGATGGTGGCGATGCTCCCGGCAATCAGGCCGATAAGAAGGCTGGTCCGGGTGGCGGCCACCAGTTCCGCCAGGGTATCCCGGCCAAAGTTATCGGTCCCTAAAACATGCAGTACCTTGGGGGTCTCCT
>JAITJI010000034.1 GCA_031279015.1 Spirochaetaceae bacterium | reverse complement strand
CTTGCCGGTCACATCGGTACCCGCATAGGAGGGGATCTCCACATACTGGGCCTTGCTGCCGTAATACTTGTTGGCATAGTTCACCCCGGACATGAAGCCGTACTGGTAATTCACGTTGGAAGGATAGGCGATGCCGTTTACCACCGCCACCTTGCCGGTTTTGGATTCCAGCGCCGCCGTGATGCCGGCGAAGAAACCGCTCTCCTCCTCATGGAACTGCATCGAATAGAGGTTGGAAAGCTCCACCGTGTTCCCCGAGGAATCCGACGGGGCGGTATCCACCAGGATCACCTTTTTTTCGGGATTGTCCCGCATGAGATCGCCGATGGCGGCAAACTGGAAGCCCGGCAGCACCAGGACATCGTAGTCCGCAATCACGTCCGCCACGGACTGAAGAGCCTTGCTGAGGTCCGGTTCCCGTATGGGGGTAACGGAAGCTTCCGGGTTGGCCGTGATGAAGGCCTGAATCCCGTTGTAGCAATCCTGGTTGAAGGATCCGTCATCCACCCCGGAGGGACTGGTCAGGATGCCAATCCTGAGGCCCGCGGGCCCGGCGGCCTGTTGTTGTTGCTGCTGCTTCCCTCCGGCAAATACCATACCGGCAAGAGCCATCAGCAAAACCGGCAAGAAGAACATCTCTTTTCTCATCATAAAATCCTCCTTAAAAAAGATGAAAACAACCGTTTTCGATGATCCCGGTGTATCACAATCCGGATTTGTTTTCAAGACGAAAAATATTTTTCAAAAATATTTTTCAATCGTTGATATAGCCCCCGTCCACCACCAAGAGGTGGCCGTTGATAAAACGGGAGGCCTCGGAGGCCAGAAACACCACCGGCCCCTTCATGTCCTCTCCCCGGCCCCATCGGCGCAGGGGCACCTTGGCGGCCAGGGCCTCGGTGACCCCCGGCCGGCTGCGGAGCAGGGCCGTGTTGTCGGTCACCATGAAACCCGGCGCGATGCCGTTGACATTGATCCCCCGGGGGCCCCATTCGTTGGCCAGGGCCCTGGTGATCCCCGCCACCGCATGCTTGCTGGCCGCGTAGGCCGACACGCTGACCCCCCCCAGGTACGACTGGATGGAACAGATGTTGTTTATCTTCCCGCTCCCCCGGCGGAGCATGTCGGCGCCGATACCCTGGGTCAGCCTGAAAAGGGATTTCACGTTTACATCAAAGACCAGGTCAAGGTCCTCCGGGGGGTATTCCTCCGCGCTGTGGACCGGAGTAACCCCGGCGTTGTTCACCAGGATGTCGATGCGGCCAAAGAGGGCCAGCGCCCCGGCGGCCAGGGCCTCCATGGTTTCGGGGCGGGAGAGATCCCCCGGTACCCGCCGGAACTCCCGGCCCAGGGCCCGGACCGCAGCCTCCGCCTCCGGGGCCTCCTGCCGGGTAATGGCAACGATGTCGGCGCCGGCCTCCGCAAGGCCCTCCGCCATGGACAGACCCAGCCCCTTGCCGGCGCCGGTCACCGCGGCGATCCTGCCGCTCAGGGAAAACATATTCATGGTAATCCTCCTCTTTTTCCGGCGGACTTCCCCTGCCTGCCCCCGATCCGCCGCTTTGCCCTCAAATTCCGGCGGGGGGAGGCAGAAAAAAATCCTCAGGGCTGAAGGCCGGGGACACGATACAGGAGACAAGGCCAAAGTCCCCCTCCAGTATCCGCGTGGTCTGCCATGTTCTAGATGGGATCACCGCCTGAAAATCACCCCGGCCGGGGCCGATGATCCGCCCCTGTTCCCCCCGGGGTTGCGGCCCTGTACCGCCCAGGGTCTGCTCCAGCAAGCCCCCGGCATGCCAAACCCAGATCTCCGGAGAACTCAGCCGGTGCCAGGCGGAGATTTCCTTTCCCTTTAAAAGATAGTAGATGAGGCTGCAACAGCGACGGTCTCCCCCGTATGCCGGGGGCAGCACCTCCCCGGGAATCACCCAATCCGAAACCCAGACTTCCCGGTACCAGCCCCCTTCCTCATGGCGTTTCAGGGCCAGTCTGTCGATCCAGTAATCCGCCGTCATAAGTTCTTTACAATCCCCCTCACCAGGCGGGTAAACCGTTCCCCCGCCTGGCCCGCCGTTTCGGTAACTTCTTCGGCGGTGATGGGCTTGTCCAGTATCCCCGCCGCCAGATTCGTGATACAGGACAGGGCCAGAATCCTCATGCCGCAGTGACGGGCCACGATGGCCTCCGCCACGGTGGACATACCCACGGCGCTTGCGCCGAAGGACTGAAAGAGCCGGATCTCGGCGGGGGTCTCAAAACTGGGGCCGCTGTACCCCAGGTACACCCCTTCCCGCAGGGGTATTCCCAGGACGGCGGCGGTTCGCCTTGCCGTTTCCGCCAGCTCCGGCGTATAGACCTTGCTCATATCGGGAAACCGGGGACCAAAGTCGTCCGCATTGGGGCCGATGAGGGGATTGTTCCCGGTAAAGTTGATGTGATCGGTAACCAGCATCAGATCCCCCGGCGTAAAGGAGGGTTTTAACCCTCCGGCGGCATTGGTCAGGATAAGAGTCCTGATCCCCAAAGCGGCCATCACCCGCACCGGGTAGGTAATCTCCCCCATGGAATACCCTTCGTAATAGTGGAAACGGCCCTGCATACAGAACACCGTCTTTCCCCCGGATTGCGGGACCTTTCCGATGATCAGATTCCCCCGGTGACCCGGGGCGGTACTTTGGGGAAAGTGAGGCAACTCCCCGTAGGGGATGGTACAGGGACCGGCCGGGTCTCCGGAATCGGCAGAAACGCCGGCCTGGCCAATCTCGTCCCCCAGGCCGCCGAGACCCGAACCGAGGACCAGACCGATCTCCGGCTTTAGAACCGTCCGCCTCTTAATAACCGCAATGGTTTCCGCTGTCTTTTCTTTTAAATCAGGAACCACGGAATTCTCCCTTTATCTAGTATCTGTCCACAAAGTCGGTGCACAAACTACATTTGCGACTTTGCGGACAGACCTTGCATTAGCCCTTCCCGGGGCGGATTATCGAACAAGCCCGGCAACTTACCTGTGAGTATACACCCGGCCTTCGAGGCCGTCCAGCGTAAGGGCAACGGTAATTTTTTCATGGACGTACGTGAATCAAAGACCGTTACCGTGCTGGTCCCGTCCGGAGCCGGAAGTTTGCCCAAAACTGGACAAATATCTCCGGCGCCTCTATAGTGAAAACGGGAGGAGCATACGGAACACAGGTTTATTGTTTACGATACGGTGGCCCTGGATGAGGAACGGCAGGCCCTGGTCATCATCGATCAGACCAAACTGCCGGGCAGGATGGAGCTCCTCTCCCTGACCGAAACGGAGGAGATCCACCGGGCCATCCGGCTGCTACAGGTGCGGGGGGCCCCGGCCATAGGAGTCGCCGCCGCCATCGGAATATACCTGGCGGCGAGAAAGGCCGGCAACGGCGGCGATTTTTACGAACGGTTTATGGATGCAAAGGAGTACCTCGCCTCCGCCCGCCCCACGGCGGTGAACCTCTTTTGGGCCCTGGACCGCATGGCCGCCGTGGTGACGGCCCACCGGGAACTGCCACCGGCGGAGATAACGGCCCTGCTCCGGGTGGAGGCGCTGGCGATCCGGGATGAGGATATCGCCATGTGCCGGGCCATCGGGGAATACGGTCTCAGTCTCATAAAGGACGGGGACGGCATCCTTACCCACTGCAACGCGGGGCATCTTGCCACGGTGCGCTACGGCACCGCTTTGGCCCCCATCCATCTGGGGCATGAGCGGGGCATGGGTTTCCGGGTCTATACCGATGAGACCCGGCCTCTGTTGCAGGGGGCGCGGCTTTCCGCCTTTGAACTGGTCTCCCACGGGGTAGATACCACGGTGATCTGTGACAACATGGCCTCTCAGGTGATGAAGAACGGCTGGATTGACGCGGTCTTTGTGGGCGCTGACCGCATCGCCGCAAACGGCGACGTATGCAACAAGATCGGCACCTCCGGCGTGGCGATTCTGGCGAAACACTACGGCATCCCCTTCTACGTCTGCGCCCCCAGTTCCACAATAGACATGAAGATAGCCGGCGGCGGAGATATTCCCATTGAAGAACGAGGGGCCGGGGAGGTCACCGAAATGTGGTACCGGGAACCCGTGGCCCCTGCGGGGGTCAGGGTCTACAACCCCGCCTTTGACATAACGGATCACGAACTGGTGGGGGCCATCATCACCGAACGGGGCATCATCCGGCCGCCCCTTGCCGATGGACTCAGGCAGGTAATGGGGGACTGACGGCATCCTGGGACACCGCCAATGGGCCTGTACAGGTTCAGATAGTTTTTTGTGATATGTTGTTTTTTTTGTTTTTTTGTGTTATATATTATAATGATATTAAATGAAGGTTGAACAGATCTCCGCTGAGAGTATTTATAAAACGGATCATATAAGGAGGAGAGGGGTAATGTTACCCGGCTGGTTAGATGGCTTTCTTCACACTGAAGAACAAGGTATGGTCGTTCAGCAGGATAGGGATTCTATGCGGGTATACCCCCAACAAACAACCTGGCGTTGCGTTCAAATACCCTGACAGGCTGGCTATGGACTTGTTTGTGAATCGACAGTTGCTTTGTTTATTACGGTACAACAGTAAAACTGTTGTTGCCCCCCCCCAGTGTTAAGCGTTTTTGTTCAAAAAATTCAATTTCCTTTGTCCGGGCCGTTCAGGTTTGGGCCAGGGGCATTTTATTTTCCGCTATGTTATGGCGGTGATCCTTCTCCAAATCACTGTAAAGGACCTAATCATGAAAACAAAATGTCTTTTTCTTAAACTGGCCTGGGCCGCGCTGGCCCTTGTGCTGCTGTTTACTGCCTGCCCCAATCCGGCCGGCAGTGACGATACGCCTGACAAAAACACCCTTATCGTGAAGATCAACGAGGCTAATACCGCCAAATACAGCGTAACCATAGCGGAAACTGCCGGGCAGGCGCCGCAGGGGAGTAAATGGGCTACCCAGGAACAGATGAATGCGCTCCAGGCCGCAATTACCGCGGCGGAAAGCGCCGCCACGCCGGACCAGGCGGCAGTTACCGATGCGACAGCCGCTTTAAACGCCGCTATTACAACCTTTAACAGCGTTGTAAGCGCCAACGGTCCCGGATCGCAAAGCACAGGCTTTACCCAAGCCCAGTTTAACGCGCTTAAAGAAGCTGCAAATGCCGCTAAAGCAGGAGTGGTTATCAGCGCGGATGGGAAGAGTGTGCCGGCCACCGGTTTTTGGGTTACCCAGGCAGATATGGATACGTTCAACGCCGCTATCGCCTTAGCGGATTCGGTGAGTGATACGGCTTACTGGGTCCTTTTTAACGCGCTGGCCGTATTTAACGCGGCGAAGAAAAACGGCAGCGGTGATGATGCCGGAACAACGCCTGACAAAACCCCCCTTATCGTGAAGATCAACGAGGCTAATACCGCCAAATACAGCGTAACCATAGCGGAAACTGCCGGGCAGGCGCCGCAGGGGAGTAAATGGGCTACCCAGGAACAGGTGAATGCGCTCCAGGCCGCAATTACCGCAGCAGGAAGCGCCGCCACGCCGGACCAGGCGGCAGTTACCGCTGCAACCGCCGCTTTAGATGCCGCTATTACAACCTTTAACAGCGATGTAAACGCCAACGGTCCCGGATCGCAAAGCACAGGCTTTACCCAGGCCCAGTTTAACGCGCTTAAAGAAACTGCAAAGGCCGCCAAAGCAGGAGTGGTTGCCAGCGTAGATGGGAATGATGTGCCGGCCACCGGTTTTTGGGTTACCCAGGCTGTTATGAATACGTTCAACGCCGCTATCGACGCGGAGTTCAGCGATTCGGCTTACATAGCCCTTTCAAGCGCGCTGACCGTATTTAACGCGATGAAAAAATCCGGCACCGCCGTAGCCGGCGGCAATGATGTTTTTGAAGGAACATGGGTAAGCGCTGACAACTTCATAAGGATCGAGGCTTCAAATGGTTCATTCAAGCAATATCTGGTCTCAGGCAGCATAGAATTTGTTCGCGGAACTTATACGTTTTTAGGCAATACCGCTACCGTAATAATAATCGAGGTAAATAGCTTCATATATGACGGTACGGATGTATGGCTTGCCTGGGCAAAATTACCTGACGACGTGAAAAAGATGGTGGGATCCGAAACGCAACGAATACCCATTACCGGCAATACATTTACCGCCGCCGGCTATAGCTTTACTAAACAAACTGGAGATGCCGGCTCTTCCGGTGACGGAGCAATCACTTTCACCGGGATTGATTCCCAGTATAACGGACAATATGCAACGTTCCGCTCTTCAAGCAGTACCCCGCCGACAGGAGGAGGAGACACCCTGATAGGCGGCGGTATAACTCTCAGTGCGATAACAGGCGTTCGAATCAGCAATGGTTCGGTAACTATCCCGGCCTATCTGGTAAACAGCACCACCGGTACAATGATCGGGCCATACAAGGGGAATGATAAAAACATAAGAATTTATCTGAGTATCAAGGATTCATCATCATTCACGTTTATTGAGATTGGGGAAAACACCTACAGAAAGTATATGTCTAACTCCGTAAACTTCACCAATGGCAGCGCTTCTGTAAATGTTGGCAGCGGCAGCAACGAGAATCCTTCCGGCAGCGGCGACGGCAACAACGAGAATCCTTCCGGCAGCGGCGACGGCAGCGGAAATACCCTGGTAATTACAAATATCAGCGCCGCTCAAGCCGGTCAGGGGCAGGATGGTGTCATGATTGGAATTTTTCCGGCTGGAACATCCCCGCAACAGGTATGGTCGCAAACAGATACAGATATTGTCGCCGAAGCGGACAGCAGTAACGGAGCTATAACGCCGCCTTCCGGTTCAGCGCCATATACCGTAACCGCGACACTCTATGCCATCCAGGACGGCGGCAGGTGGACGGATTCCGGCGTTTATGATATTTACCTTGTGTTATTAAATTTGAAAGGATGGACCGTCTCCGTCTACCGGATGCAATCCGTCTCATTTACCAACGGCCAAAAAACGGTTTCCGCAGCAAGTTTTTCATTCGTGGAATCATTTCCAATCGATGACTTCCTAATCGATGACTCCCCAACCCAGGGCGGCGATGACGACGTGGCCCTAAAACCTGAGGACGTGGACCCGCCGGCCGCGGATACTGAGGCACCTCAGCGGGGCCGGTCGTGGTGGTGAGTGAGGATGGTACAACGGAGCTGGTGGTGAGTGGGAAGGATGCCTTGCCGGCGGTTTTTACGGCTCTGTTTCGACTTACTACGACTACAAGGCCATGATGTTCGCCGCCAACTCCGGACGCATTGCGGGAACCGAAGCGGGAAGATCTTTGCAGTAAAGCGAATCCGGTCCCTCTATTGGGGTTTGAAACGGGCCGTCCCTGAAGGCAGGGACGGCCCGAGCCCTTGGCGCCCAGCTATTTGATGATACTGGTCTTCCCCGGGCTGCTCCGGCCTTCCAGGTTGGGCAGCCTCTTTTCCAGGGCAGCGAAGGAAATTTCCACGTCCTCATGTACTTCCAGTTCGTTGATGCAGCCCAGGGTGATCATGTCTATGGGACGGAGCACGTTCCAGTTAAAGGTGAGCCCCACATAGGGCGTGGTCCTTCCCGCCGCCATGGGTTTGATGGTCATCACCGGCTTCTTCGCCTCATGGATGATCCGGATTACCGACTCTATCTCCACCTGCATCATGAAGCCCAGACAGTTGAAGATCTGGATATAGGTTTCCACATCGTAGTTATTGAGGTCCGCATACTGGATTATTTCCGGCATGTGGGCGGAAAGCCCGGGGATAAGGCCGCATTCCCGGATCATGTCCGTATAATCGGGCAGTCTGTCCAGGGTCCTCCTGTTCTTGCTCACCAGCTGTTCGCAGGAGGAATGATGGATCAGGCAGAAGGTGGAGCCGATTTCGGCGCTGGTTTTGAATATGGTTTTGGCCTCCTTCCGGGCGGCCTCGGTATCGTCCACATTGATGATGGGGGTATCGATGAGGACAAGCTTTTTTCCTATTTTATCCTGAATACCTTTGATCTTGTCCAGGCAGTCCGGCGCCGATGAGAAAGGCGCCATCCACGCGTCTATCCCGTACCGGAGGAAGGCGTTGATCACCCCAAGGGTTGGCTCAAGGGTTGCATGCTGCTCCTTGATAAAGAGATCCGCCGCATGCCCTGTATGGCTCCAACCGAAAATCCAGTTTGAACCGATTAATAATCTCGGCAGGGAAACTCCCGCCACCGTTGTTCTGGGGAATATCATGTTTACTCCTTTGTCACTGATATTAACCTATGATATTATAGCCGTCCCGCTTCTTCAAGGAGATCTGTAATGTTTTCCGGCGGCGGAACCGCCATTTTGTTTTTCAGGGAACGGCGGGAACAGAACCGTAATTTTGATAAAACCGTTAAATTGAGTCCCCTTATTGCGGACCGGGGTTCCGTAGCGGATATGTGGAAATAAATTGACAAGCCTGTGACCGGAGGAAATCATGATTCCAGATGAAAAAAGCTGTCCGGAAAACAACAAACTTCCGGACAGCCCCGCCTGCAGAACAGGAATGTTTTTTACGGCACACGGGCACCCGGCTGCGTACATACAGCCGGACACCCCAAGCCCCTGTAACCGGGGGCAGCGCTTATGGCGCTTATTGCGGGAGCGTAAGCAGGTATTTTATGGTTTTCATGATGTCATAGTTTCCCTCCGCCATTTCAGCCGTCATCTCATTCATAGTCATGACGTCACTCCGGCTGATAGTGATACTTCCGTTGACTGTACTTGGCGTAAAACTTGTATTCGAAGGATTACTGCTTATCATACCAGCATAGTTCGTCGCCATGGATGCGGCATCGCTGTTGGTAAATTTACCGTCAGCATCATTGATAATCATAATCCCCACCGCCGTGAATGTTTCACTCCCCTCATAGGGGACATATATGTCCGCTATGGTTGTACCGGCGCTTGTGGTAATATAATAAAGGGGAACCTCCGCTTTCCCGCCGCTTATCTGTACCATGGACATAACGAACTCCGCTCCGGTCAGTTCCATCACGGCATTTGTTCCGATGAGGTATTTTCCCGACGTGGTTACCAGAGCGGAATAGACATATTTGCCGTTGAATTCATTAAAGCCGGTTAAGGTCAGTTTTCCCTTTGCTCCGGCTAATGTACCACCGCCGGATGCGCCGCCGCCGGAAGCTGTTGCGGAAGCAGGGTTTGACTGCTGGCTTTCGGTCCCGTTTGAAGATACGGCGGACACCTTGTAGTAATAGGTTGTACCGGCAGAGAGGCCCGAAGAATCGGTGTAAGACCTGTTG
>JAITJI010000111.1 GCA_031279015.1 Spirochaetaceae bacterium | reverse complement strand
TAGAACATGTCCCCCTCGCCGGTCTTGAGCCAGGCTTCGCTGACCCCAAAAGTGAGGGAGACAAGACGGATAATCCGGTCGTTGGCCCGCTTGTGGCCGCATTCCAGTTCGGCGACGTAACCGGTACTAATGAATATGGCTTTGGCAAACTCGGCCTGGGAGAGTTTGAGGGTCTTGCGGACTTCCTTAATCCGCTCGTTGACGGTCATAGGGTTAAGCATAGCGGAAAAGCCCTCACTGGACAAGGATATTTATCAGCAGAATGAGGATTGTCAAAGTTTACAAAGCTATGTATAATACAGCATAGTGAGGATTGAAAGAGGAAGACGAAATTCTCTACCATACTAAAGGCATTGAGCTCTGTCAGGAAGCCTCAGGAAGAGTTACCGGTATTATCGTCCAAAATCAAGACGGTTCCTATACCCGGTTCAACTGTTCCAAAGCGGTGGTCCTTACTACAGGAGGTTTCTCAGGGAACAAAACCATGATGGATGAGTTAGGGGTGATGTCCCACAAGTTCTGCTCTAATCATATAGGCGGGAATGGACGAAACGGCAACGGCATTAAACCGGCCACTTGGTCTGGAGCGGACCGGGACTACTGTACGGAAGGTACCTGTAACATCTTTGACCGCGGCTGCATCACCGCCGATCCTTCCAACGGCGACATCGGCCTGAACGGACAGGGGGGAACCAACCCCAATTTTTGGCGGCCAGGTTCCCAGCCCTTCCTGAGGGTCAACCAGTTTGGCAAACGCTTCTGTAACGAAGACGGTCCTTACGATATCGTGTTTAACCAGGCGTGTATGCAGCCGGGCCATTTTTGGCGGCAGGTCTTTGACTCAAGCAGCTGGGACGGGTCTCCTTTGGCACGACTATTTGTTCCAGGGTAGTAGCCGCCGAAGGCGCAAAAAACTGCCTGCTCCTGGGACAGTTTTACCCCGTTACCAATGCAAAGGTCTTTTGCCATGCGGCCCCTGCCCAAAGACCCATCTTATGCCCGTCTCCCCGGTAAAGGCCGCCCATGTTGTAGTGGGTGCACCATTTTTTCTGGTCCACGCTGTTGTAATTCATGACAGCATGAACAACAAAGAATGAAAAGTGAAAAAGAACCAGGTGTTACATCAGAAACAGCAGGAAGTTTTCAGAGGGAGTCTACATGGTAAATTCCGCCCCCAGGTACACTTCCCGGACCATCTCATTCGCCAGGATCACATCCCGGTCCCCCCGGGCGACGATGGCGCCTTCGTTAATGATGAAGGCTTCGGTGGTTATTTCCAGGGTATCCCGCACATTGTGGTCGGTAATGAGGATGCCGATGCCCTTTTCCGCCAGTCTGCGGATGATCTGCTTTATCTCATACACCGCAATGGGGTCAATTCCCGCAAAGGGTTCGTCCAGAAGGAGGAACTTGGGTTCCGTCGCCAGGGCCCGGGCAATTTCGGTGCGCCGGCGCTCACCGCCGGAAAGGGTGTAGCCGTACTGATTCTTGATGCGGGTTATACCGAATTCCTCCAGCAGGGCATCCAGGCGTTCCCGTTTTTGGACCTTGTTGATATCCCGGCGGCTCTCCAGAATGGCCCGGATGTTCTGCTCCACCGTAAGCTTACGGAAGATGGATGCCTCCTGGGGCAGATAGGCAATCCCCGCCTGGGCCCGGCGGAACATGGGCTTTGAGGTAATATCAATATTGTTCAAGCCTACGGTTCCTATGGTGGGCTTGTAGAAGCCCACGATCATGTAGAAGATCGTCGTTTTCCCTGCGCCGTTCGGCCCCAGCAGCCCCGCCACTTCGCCGTTGTGCATGGCAAAGTTTACCCCCCGTACAACTTCCTTGCGGCCAAACCGTTTGTACAGGTTCATCACCTTAAGTACATGCTGGGGGGGGGCCTCTTCAGGGATAACGGCAGAGTCCGGGAGGGGGGGCTCTTCGGAGACAAGGGCAAACTCCGGAAGGGCTCCGGGAATGCCGTTCGGCTCCGGGACTGTACCATCCCCGGCGGAGTCCGGCGCCGGAACCCCGGGGGCCGGGCTGTTTTCGTTTGTGTAATCTTCATCCACCACGCTTAGTCCTTTATAGACCCCGAGACCGAACCTTCCATGATGACATCGTCGGTATCCAGATCCACCCGGATCCTATCGGCCCGGAATTCGTCATTTTTTTTAAAGACCACCGGAAATCCGGAAAGATCCAGGAGTTTTTCCGTGCGCCGGTATACGGCGTATTCGGAACGGCAGACCAGGTTGTCTTTAAAGAGCCGAACCGATATCTGGAGCACCGTTATTTCCGCCTCATCGTCGTATTCAATAAACCGCCCCTTGGCGACGATCTCGTTTTTTCTATCCTCCAGGGAGGAGTTACCCTCCAACCGGGCTATCTTTAATTTGCGGTCGTAACGCATCCGGTCGGTTTGAAAGAGGATATCCTTCTCCTCCTCCATTCCCCATACGTTACCGACGCAGTCGATAAACTGATTGTCCTGTCCCTGGAGTTCTATCCGGTCGGCCCTGAGCAGGATATTGTCGGAGCGGACCTCGGCGTTCCCCGCAAGTACGGTGATCTCCCTGCCCGAAGCCCGGCCGCCGGTCATCCGATCCGCCTTAAAGGTAAAGACATCTCCCCAAAGGGGACACCGGGACAGCATAAAAAACAAGAATATTCCGGAAAGGCTCCGGAAACATCCCCCCGGGGCGGTTCCGTTCATTTACCATCCTCCGCCGCCGGACCCGGGCCTTCGGCAGATACGGCATCGGTTCTGCCTTCGGTTTTGGTCTTGTCTCCGGCATCGGTCTTGCCTTCGGTTTCGGTTTTGTCTTCAACGCCGGTCTTGCCTTCAGTTTCGGTTCTGTCTCCGGTTTCGGCCCCTTCCCCCTCCGCCGTATCCGGCTCTTCATCTTCATCCTCGTGGATATAGATGCCGTCAACCCCGTAGGTAAAGGACCATGTTCGCCTGCGGGCATCTGCGGAGAACCCCTGGCCGGTAAAACTGGTTCCGTCGGAACGTTTGATGTCCACCGGATTGTAATCACCCCCCATAAGGAAGCGCTCCTTGTCCTGCCAGGTAAGGGTTTCGGTCTCTATGGTGATATCCTCGGATTCCACGGCGATCCGCACCCCCCCCTCCATGGAAATATTACCTGAGTCTGTCTCCACCGAAGCCCTTCCCGCATTGCCCACCGCATTTATATCAAGGCCGTGACTTTCAAACTGTTCAAAGGAAAACTGCCGCAGTTCCATGGTCTGCCGGGATTCATACCGTTCCACCCGTTCCGCCTCAAAGCGGACCACCGGATCGCCGTCCCGAACCCGGACGTATTCCACATTGTCCATAACGATATCCGGCTGGTCTGCGTCCGTTTCCGAACCCGCCCCGTAATCAAAGGAACAAGCCGCCGCCCACAACATCGGCAGGGAGAGTAAAACGGCATGTATCACCGGCCGGCGCCCCGGACGCCGGCGTTTCATTCCCCTATAAGGGGGTATTTTGAGCCCCGCAATCATCCAAATCCTCTCTACGTAAAAGGGGTTATACGCCCCAAAACCACGGGCATGCTCAGAGGGCTGCCCGCATACAATCCCGGGCGGCGGCAATAAAATCCCTGAACAGGGGACTCGCCCCCGTAGGCTTGGACTTAAATTCCGGATGGAACTGAACCCCCAGCCCCCAGGGATGTTCCGGCCACTCCACACACTCCACCAGGCTTCCGTCGGGGGTATAGGCGGCAATCTTCAACCCCGATTCGATCATCTCTCCCCGGTATTTATTGGAAAACTCATAACGGTGCCGGTGCCGTTCAGAGACGGTCCTCTGGCCATAGGCCGCCGCAATGAGGGTTCCGGGTTCGGTAACGGTATCGCTTTTACCCAACCGCATGGTTCCCCCGTAATTCTTTACATCCACCTGCTCTTCCAAAAGGCTTATCACCGGATGTTTGGTATCCTGGTTGAATTCGGTGGAATCCGCATCCTCCCAGCCCAACACGTTCCGTCCCCAGTCGATTACCATGATCTGCATGCCCAGACATATCCCAAAGTAGGGAATCCGGTTTGTCCGGGCCCAGGCCGCCGCCTTAACCATGCCGTTGATCCCCCGTTGACCAAAACCGCCGGGAACAAGGATGCCGTTTATCCCGCCCCCCGGCGCACCGGGCCCCAGGATATTTTCCTGGTTATCCGTTTCCTCCAACCGGGAGGAATCGATCTTTACCGGTTCAACCTCTACGCCGCAGGCGAGTCCCCCATGAAACAGGGCCTCATACACCGACTTGTAGGCGTCATGGAGTTCCATGTACTTGCCCACAATGCCGATGCGGACCTTCCCCTTCCGGACGGCAAAACGCTCCGTCATGGAATGCCAGGCCGTCAGATCCGTATGCCGGCTTTCCACCCCCAGTTTTTTTAGCACCACCTGGTCCAGTTCCTGATTGAAGAAAATCAGGGGGACTTCATAAATAGTAGTATCTACATTGTAGGAAGTAAAGACGGCATCGGGATCAACATTGGTAAAAAGGGCGATCTTCCGGCGGGTAGACTCATCCAGCATGGTGGGAGCCCGGCAGATCAGCACATCCGGCTGAATTCCCTGCTCCTGCATGGCCTTAACCGAATGCTGGGTGGGCTTGGTCTTGAGTTCCCCCCCGGCAACCTCGGGAATCAGGGTAAGATGAACCGAAATGGCGTTGGTCTTTCCCAGTTCATGAATAAGCTGCCGGGCAGCCTCCAAAAAGGGGATGGACTCGATATCCCCCACGGTACCGCCAATCTCCACAATCACCACATCCGTATCGGCGTCCTCCCGGGCCGGAGTGAGAATCCGGCTTTTGATCTCATCGGTAATGTGGGGGATCACCTGGACGCAGCGGCCCAGATACCGGCCCTCCCGTTCCTTACGGATCACCGCATCGTAGACCTGACCGGTGGTTATCGAGTTGGCCCGGCCAAGGGGACCGGAGGTAAAACGGGCATAATTCCCCAGATCCAGGTCTGTTTCCGCCCCGTCATCGGTAACGTAGACCTCTCCATGCTGATAGGGGCTCATGGTCCCCGCATCCATGTTGATGTAGGGGTCGCATTTTACCATCCGGACATTCAAACCCCGTCCTTCAAGCAGGGCCCCCAGGGAAGAGGCCGCAACCCCCTTCCCCAGGCTTGAACATACACCGCCAGTGACAAAAATATACTTATTCATGTAAAAATATTATCTCCGCCGCCGTAGCCTTCGTCAACATATCCCCGGAGAAAACAGCCGGCAGGGGCGCCGGCTTGTTCACAGGCGGGTAGAGCGCCCGGGAATCCGCTTATGGGGGATCTTCGGATCGGTAATATCATTGTAAAAAATCCCCGATTTTCAACAAAATAGGAAGCTTTTTTATAGTTTTAAAAAGTTTCAATTGACAGCCTCCTCCGCTCTCTTTAGTATAGAAGTATGGCAGATGATGGTTTTTTTACCAACGCTGATTTTGATGCATATCGCACTCTTATTTACAATGAAAGCGGCATTCATTTTACTTCGACTAACCGTTCGATCCTGGAAAGCAGGCTCAAGGAACGGCTACGTGAGAAAGGTATTGGTACGGTAAAGACGTATTTTGATACTATATCAAAGGACAAGGAAGAGCTAAAGAGCTTTCTTGATTCCATCACTACCAACCTGACTCGATTTTTCCGTAATCAGGCTCATTTTGATGCCCTGGAGAAGTTTGTTATACCGGAATTGATGAAGATCAAGAAGGCCGCCAATAATTATACCCTGAAAATTTGGAGCGCCGGCTGCTCTACCGGAGAGGAACCTTATACTATCGCCATGCTGATGAATGAGATTCTGCCTTCCTCCTGGCGGTATGAGATCGTGGCCAGTGATATCAGTCTCAAGTGCCTCATGACAGGTAAGGAGGGGTTCTACGCGGACAACCGGATAGCGGGGATTCCCAGCGCCTATTTGAATAAATACTTTGATAAAGTGGACGGGGGTTACAAGGTCCACGCCGACATTATGGGAAAGATCCGGTTTGATTACCACAATTTAAAAAACGATTCGGGACTTCGTAATCTGGATATCGTATTTTGCCGGAATGTTATTATCTATTTTGATGAAACGGCTCAAACTGCGGTGATAAACCGTTTCTGGGATTCCATGGCTTCAAAATCCTTTTTGTTTATAGGTCATTCGGAATCGCTTTTTGGGATGAATACCAAATTTGAATTTGTAAAGACCGAATGGGCTACCTTGTACAGGAAATATATATGAACTTGCGGAAATTCCGTCTGAGCACAGGACCTGTTTTCCGTAGTATCTCAGCAAGGAGATGATTGTGTCTGATGAAGTAGCGGTACTGGTTGTTGATGATTCTGCATTGATGCGAAATTTGATATCCAGGATGATTGAGGCAACCCCCGGTCTTAGAGTTGCGGAAAGGGCCATGAACGGAGTATTTGCTCTGCAAAAAATCCCCCGGGTTAATCCGGACATTATTGTGCTTGATCTTGAAATGCCTGAAATGAACGGCATTGAATTCCTCAAGGAACGAAAAAGGCTGGGCCTGAAAATTCCGGTGATCATCCTCTCCTCTATTGCCCGCCGGGGAGCGGAGATAACTATGGAGGCCCTTGCCTTGGGGGCCAGTGATTTTATCATGAAGCCCACGGACAGCGGGTCGGAGGATGTGGGAACCGTTAAGGAAACCCTGACCAACATGCTCCTGGCCTACGGCAGCCAGTACCGGCGGATGGAGGGGAAAAAGGTCTCCTCTCCGGGGGAATACACCCACAAAATCGAAGTTCCCGCGACAGAGCCGGCCCATCAGATCAAAACCGTCACGCCCCCGTCGATACCGGCCAAGCCCCCTGCCCCTCTGCGGAAACCGGGCAAGACCGAGGTAATTGCCATCGGCATTTCTACGGGCGGTCCCGACGCCCTGCGGATGGTTTTTGCCAATCTGGACGCCGATTTACCCACCCCCATCGTGGTGGTTCAGCACATGCCCGCGGGATTTACCCTGGAATTCGCCAAAAGCCTTGATCGGCTCTGCCCCCTGGAGGTAAAGGAAGCGGAAGAGGGGGATCTCATCCGTCCGGGACGGATCCTCATCGCCCAGGGGAACAGACACCTTGAGGTGGAACGGAAATCCCTGGCGGCGATTGTCCACCTGACCGATGCTCCCCTGATGAGCGGCCACCGGCCCTCTGCGGATGTGCTCTTCGCCTCGGTGGCTAAAGCCTACAGCAATCATGCCCTGGGGGTCATCATGACCGGCATGGGCAGGGATGGAGCGGAAAACCTGGGCCGCATCTACCAGGAGGGGGGAATAACCCTGGGGCAGGATGAGGCCACGGCGGTGGTTTACGGCATGCCCCGGGTGGCCTATGAGCTGGGGCATGTGATGGAACAGGTCCCCCTGGACAAGATGGCAAACCGGATCTGCTCCATCGCCAAGGCGATTCGGTAAGTCCCCCGGAGGGGCTGTTCCGGACCTCTTCTATTTCCCGTAAGGCGTTTCTGCCGCCGGAGCCATGATATGCCAGCGTCCGTCGTTTTTTGCAAACCGGGACGCGGGCAGCCGGATCTGTCTGCCGTCTTCTGCGTTGAGGCTTACCATTCCGACAACCACGTTGACCTCCTGAACCTTCCAGGTACTCCCGTCGTAGCTCAGTTTGCAGCCCTCCTGGGGCATAAGTTTTCGCTGTTCGCAATAGAAACAGTGTTCATAGGCAAGACAGCAGAGCAACCGTCCACAGGCGCCGGATATTTTCATTGAATTGAGGGACAGATTCTGATCCTTTGCCATTTTTATGGATACCGGCTTGAGTTTGTCCGAAACCATGTGGCAGCAGAACCCCCTGCCGCAAATACCCAGACCGCCGACCACCCGGGATTCGTCCCGAACCCCTATCTGTCGCAGTTCTATCCGGATCTTAAAAATACCGACCAGGTCTTTTACCAGTTCCCGAAAGTCCACCCGGTTTTCCGCGGTAAAGAAGAAGAGGATCTTGGGTTCATCCAGCAGGTAGTGCACGGAGACCAGTTTCATCTCCAGTTTGTGGGCTTCTATTTTCTTTTTGCACACATCAAAGGCTTCTTTTTCCCGGATGCTGTTGTCATCGGCCTTTTCCAGGTCTTCCTTTGATGCCGGCCGTACTATCCGGGTTATCTCCGAAAAAGTCTTGGCGCCGCTCTGCCGTATGGGGCCGATTATCTGGGCCAGATCCCTGCCGTAACGGGTCGGTACCAGAACCTTGTCACCCGGGGACAGGACTTCTCCCCGGTATATCGCCAGGAAGGTTTCATGGGAATAGGAGAGCCTGAGCTGATACACCATGGTATCCGGCGTCAGGGCTTCAAGATCCGCTCCGGATTCGACAATTATGTCGGTCCGCTCCATATCCTCTTCCGATGGATAGTCTTCCAGGGCGGCTATGTCCTCATCCACCGGCTCATCGGTTTCCGGGTCGTTATAATCAGTATCACTCATAGGGGGTTCCTTTTATTACTGGAGTAAATCTACCAAAAGTCCGGCTATCTCATCAATACGGGCCAGGAGTTCGATCTGATTTATCTGGTCCCGCAGGAGACCCAGGGCCAGGGCTTCCAGTTTTTGATCCACTACCCGGACAAGGGTGTACCGTTTGGGCTCCCTGGCCTCCGGGGTTCTACGGGAACCACTAAAATTGGGATTCAGATACCGTTTGATGCCGGTTTGTTCCTCCACGGCATAACCGTTTTTTGTCACATAGTACAGAAAATTTTTCACCGCGCCCCTGTACCGTTTTATTTCCTCCGGAAAAGGCCGGCGCTTAAGATCATCCCCGGTGCCGTGTACGGTGTCCAGGAGTTCCGCCAGGGCCTCATCGGAAACGGGGTAGTCCTGGGGAACCCCGACTTCCCGGGCGCTGTTATTTAGAATATCAGAAAAAACGGGCTTCTTTGTCCGTCCGGGACCGCTTTTTTCCTTTGTCTTCTTTGTCTCCGCCTTGAGATTCTCAAAAGCGGCGGGATTGTAAAAGGGAAGGGATCCGTCGGGTATCCTATCCATACACTCGTTCGATCCGGGCCTCGAAGCCGGACAGGGCGGACCTGACCCACTGGGCATCCCGGTATTCGCTGATGGTGCTGTTCCACTTGTCTTCACTTTGACAGACCGTAACCCGGCCATGGATGAGACAACCCTCGTCGGCCTGGATCCGGCGGGTAATGATATCCCCTATCACAAGGCCGGTTGACAGGATGATCACCCGCTCACTGGCCAGGACATTGCCGTACACAACCCCGCCGATGGTTACGGAGGTTCCGCTGATACTGCTCTTCAGCCGGGCCCGTTCACCAACCACAACCCGGCCCCGGGCGTTCACATTACCCCGCAGGCTGCCATCAATACGGGTAAAACCACCGGATTCAACATCGCCATTCACCATGGTGTTGGGACCAATGATGGTATTTATCGAGAAATCCTCATGTTTACCGGGCATACAACACTCTTTTAATAACCAAGCCGGACATTGTTTGAACGGATATTGAGATATTTGTAAGGATCCACCACATCCGAACCAATATGTACCTCATAATGCAAATGGGGGCCTGTTGAGAGCCCCGTATTGCCGATATAACCAATAACCTCGCCCTGCTGGACCCTTTGACCGGTGGTTGCCTTGACGGACAGAAGGTGAGCATACCGGGTGTAGAATCCATGTTTGTGTTTTATGATGATATAGTTCCCAAAGCCCGGATCCCAGTCTATGGTCACCACCTGCCCATCTGCGGTGGTTACAATGGGGTCTCCCTGGCGGTACGTGGACAGATCGATCCCCTTATGAATGTAATACTGGCCGCTGAAGGGGTTTACATTCTGGCCAAAAAACATGGATATGTGTCCAACGCCGCCCTTGATTGGCCAGATATTGGGGATCTCCGTAAGCAGGGCGCTTTGAGAAACAAAGATGCTCCCTATTTCCTTTACCGGATCGATGGCGGAACCCAGATACTCCGTCAGATTCCGTATATCATCAACCTCCTTCAAGGTCCCCTTCACGGTTTCCCGGACATCCAGAAAGGAGGACAGATCCCCGGTATTTGCAGAGGCCGCAGCGGCGGGTATATCCGCCCCTATGGAGGCCAGGGTATCTGAAAGGGTGGCCTGAAAACTCCTGGTTTGACGCAGGAGCCGGGCAATTTCATCCCGGAGCTGATCCAGGCTCGCCTGGGTATCCTTCAGGAGACTGTCCTTGGCAGCCAAGGTACCCCGGGTTCCCCGGTATGAGAAGCCGTACCAAAAAAAGGTCCCCACAATGCCCGCCAGAATCAATACGACACAGAAGACAGAAAAAAAGGTTATATGAAAACTGAATACTTTCTTTTCAGAATGGGGAACCAATACAATGGTATACCGCCGGGAAATGGCAAAAAACAGGGCTCTAAAACCCGCCCCTATGCCTTTTACGATAACGACAGCATATTTCTTTATTTTTTGAACAAGATTGTTTTCAAAACGTTTATATTTATGAACCGATACCACCGGTTACACCCCTTACACAATACATAGACAAAAATTCCCTCTCATTATAGCAGACTATAGGGAAGAGTGTCAAACGCTTATTTCTATTATCGGCATATTTCCGGGGTTTGTAAGTCCGGCGGGGCCTGCATCCGGTCAGATAAGAAGCCCTGGAGGGCTGTTGCTCAATAGGTATAGGGCGGAGAGCAGACACTAACCCTGCGGCTTCCCGGTGAGGTACTGCCGGGAATCCTGAATCTCCGCCACAAGCTCCGGGGGAAGAATCACATCGGCCGCGGTCATGGCTTCACGCAACTGGCCGGGGGAACTGAAGGAGGCGATGGGAACCGCAGGGAAGGGCTGGGCCATGATATAGGCAAGAACGATGGGCATGGAACCGCAGCCAAAACGGGTTTCCCAGGCGGACAGCTTTTCCAGCACCCCGTCATTGAAAGGATTATCATAGAGCAGAAGGTCGTTGGGAGAGATCGGCAAACCCCGGCGTTTCTTGGAGAAGTAGCCTTTACAGCCGGCCATATAGGCCATGGCGGACTTCTGCGTCCGGGCATGGTAGATAAAGGTGGGGGAATCCATGGCAACCAGGGTTTTATCGCTCAGCCCTGCCGGGTTGATGTCCCCAATCCCCCACAAGAGCTGGTTGCAGATAAACCCTTCATATCCCCGCCGGGCCGCTTCTCCGTCCGCCTCCTGTATCCGCCCCAGAGTCCAGTTGGAACAGCCGTAGTGGCCTATCTTTCCCGCCTTTCTGAAGCCCTCAAGCATGCCGAGGATCTCCGCCGCCGGAATGGAAGGATCGTCCCGGTGCAGAAAATAGAGATCGATACATTCAAGTCCCAGGGCGGCAAGGCTTTCATCAAGGTCCTTTGCCAGCTCCGCCTTTCCCATCCGGGGTACATCCATGGTCTCAAAACGGGGATGGGCCCCCTTGGAAGAGATGACGACTTCATCGCGGATATGCCGTTCCTTAAGCCAGGCGCCGATGGTCTTTTCGCTGGCCGCAGGGATCCCCGGCAGCCAATCCGCATATATGCGGGCGGTATCCAGGAAGTTTCCCCCGCCTTCATAGAAACAGTCGAGCTGCTCAAAAGCGGCCTCCCGGGGAATCACCGTACCATAGTATACGGTTCCCATACACAGGGCCGAAACCCGGAGGACTCCATCACCTATAGAAAAATATCTCATAGTTCAGTACCCCTTTCCCGGTTTCACTGTACCCGGATACAGGCGTTGGACAGGACCCAAGCGTATTTCACCAAGTGTATTTCACTATAGCCCCTTTCCGGTTGCAGCTCAATACAGCGCCGATGGTCCGGAACCCCCGGGCATTTACCCCTTCAATACAAACTGTTGCATTTACCCCTTCTCCGCTTTTCCTGCGGACCGGTTTTGTGGTAATATAAAGTATATGGAAATTATTACCCTGGGGAATGAACTCCTGCGGCGGAAGGCGGAGCCGGTCAGCCATATCGACGGCAGATACAAAAAAATTGCAGAGGAGATGATCGGGGCCCTGCGGGCAGGCAAGGGAGTCGGCCTTGCGGGTCCGCAGATTGGACTTGTGGAACGGATATTTGTGGTGGAGATCCAGGGGGATGAGCCCCGGGTGTTTATTAATCCTTCTATTATTGAGACCTCCGAGGAAACGGTAAAATACGAGGAGGGCTGTCTCTCCGTGCCCGGGGTGTGGGCCGATGTGATCCGGCCGGCATCGGTGCGGGTGCAGGCCTGGAATGAACAGGGCCGGCCCTTTACCCTGGAGGCCGACGGGATCCTGGCCCGGGTGATCCTGCATGAATACGATCACCTGGAGGGGATGCTCTTTATCGACCGGCTCTCCGAGGTAAAGCGGAATCGAATCCTCGCCAAACTGGAAAAACAGAAACGGGGCTGATATGCGGATACTCTTTGCGGGGACTCCCGGTATAGCCCTTCCCAGTCTGGAAGCGGTGGCCCGGCTGAGTTTAGAGGGTGTCTGTGAACTGGCGGGGATCCTTACCAACCCCGATGCGCCCAGAGGCCGGCACGGCACACCGGAATCCTCCGAAGTCGGGGCCGCAGGGGAGGCCCTGGCGGCCCGATTCACGGCAGCGGACAGGACGCCCCCGGTTCTGTTAAAACCGGAACGGCTGGGTAAAGAGGCCCGGGAGGCGGCGGCGGCTCTGGGGCCGGATCTCCTGGTTTCCTTTGCCTATGGCCGGATATTCGGCCCCCGGTTTCTGGAGATCTTCCCCCTGGGGGGAATCAACATCCATCCGTCCCTGCTCCCCAAATACCGGGGGCCAAGCCCGATTCCTGCGGCCATCCTCAACCGGGACGCCGAAACAGGGATCAGCATCCAGAAGCTGGCCCCGGAGATGGATGCCGGGGACATCCTGGCCCGGGAGCGGATACCCCTTTCAGGACGGGAAACCACCGGCATGCTCAGCGGGATCGCTGCCGAAAGAGGCGCCGCCCTGCTGGCCGCCCTGCTCCGCCGCTCCGGCGGGAGCCTCCCCGAAGGGACGCCCCAAAACCATGGGGAGGCGACCCGCTGTTCCCTCCTCTCCCGGGAGGACGGATTTATCGACTGGCGGAGGGACGCGGAGCACATCGACGCCCGGATCCGGGCTTTTACCCCCTGGCCCCTCTGCATGACCAGACAGGGGGAACTGGAGCTCTACATCCTCCGGGGGCGGTGCTACGGCGCCGCGGCGGGGCCCGCCGAAGGAAGAGGTCCTGAACCGGGTACGGTTCTGGGCGTAGACAAGCAGGCAGGGATACTGATACAAACGGGGAACGGGGTATTTGCGGCGGAGCGGTTGCAGTACAAGACCAGGAAGGCCCTGGAATGGCGGGAATTCCTGAATGGCGCAAGGGACTTTATCGGGTCCCGGTTGACCCTGTAGCGGAGCGGATATGGCCTTATTTGACCGGTTTAACTTCAACATGAAATCTATCGAAGATTACGTGGCAAATCATCTGCGTTTATTCCTTTCCATGGCGGCAGTCCTGCTGGTGTTTGTGGGTATTGTAGCCCTGATGGTATTTTTTATCGCCATCCGGGGGGAGGAACAGACCATGGTACCCGATGTGCGGAACAAGGAGTTGACCGAAGCCCTCCTGGCGTTACAGGTCAAGGAGTTATACCCCCGGATACAGTTACGATACTCGGCATCGGCGGAGGAACGGGGGCTTGTTCTGGAACAGGAACCCCCGGCGGGAACCATCGTTAAGGCAGGACGCCGGGTGCGGCTGGTGGTAAGTCAGGGGGTGGTGATCAATACGGTGGAAAATTACCGGGGACGAAACATCGAAGATGTGCGGATGGACCTCAGGACCCTTTTCGCCTCCATGTCCCAGCCCCTCCTCTCTCTGAAAGAACCCTTCATGTATGAGTATTCCGATGAAGCGCCGGGAACTATCCTCCAGCAAAACCCCGAACCGGGAACTCCTGTTTCGGGACCCATGGCCCTGGAACTGGTGATAAGCCGGGGACCGGAACATACCTTTATTACCGTACCGGACCTGCAGGGCCTGCCGGTTGCCGAAGCCCTGGAGCAGATCCGGAAGGGGGATCTCCGTTTTACCTTTACCCTGCGTCCGGTCCAAAACAACGAAAAGGCGGGAACCGTGACAGCCCAGTCGCCGGCGGGAAACTCTACCGCCGCTTCCAATGCGAGGATCACCTTTGTGGTGGGCGTTCCCCCGGAGCCGGAGGGGGATCTGATCTTCGATCTCTTCCGTCATGAACTGCCGGAAAGCCCCTACCCCCTGCCGGTGCGGCTCGACGCCCTGCTCCCCTCGGGGGAGCGGGAGGTCCTGGCGGAGCTGAATCATTCCGGAGGCGAACTGACCATCCCCTACCAGCTCCCCGCGGGCTCAACCCTGATCCTCTCCATGCTGAACCGGGAGATATACCGGGAAACGGTGCGGCTGCCCGTAGAGGACCTCTCCCTGGATCAGCTGTCCCTTCCCTACTCTTTACCGTAGAGGAATCGTTTTATCTTTGCAGTGGCGGTTTTCTCAAAAGGTTCAATCCGCACCTCTATGCGGCTTATCCGGGAAAAAGAGGCCAGCCCTTTGTTTACGGCATTCCGCAGTTCCCCCAGCCGGTCTCCAATGGCGGCCAGCATGGTCCGGGCTTTTTCGCTCAGAACCACCAGGGCGACGAGTTCCCCCTTCTCCCCGGGGTATACCAGGGCATCCTCCACCATATCAGAGGCGCCCAGAAGCTTTTCGATCTCCTCAGGATAGATATTTTCCCCCGATGGCCCCAGGATCAGGGCCTTGATACGGCCCTTGATGTAGAGGTAACCCGCATCGTCAAAAAACCCCAGATCCCCTGTTTTGAACCAACCGTCGGGGGTAAAGGATTGGGCGCTGCGCTCTTCATCCCGAAAATAGCCCATCATGATGTTGGGCCCCCGTGCCTGGATCTCCCCGTCAACGATCCGCAGTTCTACCCCCCGCAGGGTCCTGCCTACGGAATGGGGAGGGAATTTGAAGGGACCGGTCCCCGCCAAAAGGGGAGAGGCCTCGGTCATGCCGTAGCCCAGGGTATAGGGAAACTGGACCTTCCGCAAAAAGGTTTCCACATCCTCCGCCAGGGGCGCCCCGCCGATGCTGAAAAACCGGATGGCCCCGCCAAAGATGGAGAGGAGCCTCCGGCCCTCCCTCCGTATCGCCATAGCTCTTGTAAGCGGATGCCGGTACAGGGGGTTTGCCTTCAAGGCCGGCAGGATACGGTTACGGTAGAGCTTCTCGATAATCAGGGGTACGGTGAGCATCACCGTCGGCCGCAGGGCCTCTGCGGCGGGGAACAGCACCGCCGGAGCGGGGGGCCGGTCAAGATAGGCGGTGGAGGCGCCGCTCAACACGGCGATGAGCATGCCCATGGTACATTCGTAGGTATGGGCCAGGGGGACAATCGACAGAAACCGGTCACGGGGGTACACTTTGAAGATCGACCGGGTTGCACAGGCGGTATAGAGGAGGTTGTAGTGGGAGAGCATCACCCCCTTGCTGTCTCCGGTAGTACCGGAGGTGTAGATGATCGAGGCCATATCCTGTTCTCCGGCATCCGGAAAAACCGGAAACGCTCCCTCCCCGGAATCTTCCCCGCCGTCCCGGAAGTAGATCCGTTCACCGGGGCCCCGGCGAACCACCATGATACTGTCCGCCAGGGTACCGTCGGCTCTGATGTGGGTTTCCATGCTGTCCATATAGATGAGGGGAACGCAGCACAGCCCTCCCTGCCCTTCAGGAACCGTTTCCGGGTTTTTCCCGGGGCTCACCGGCGGCGCCGGGTTTCCCGTGACTTTGGAGACGGTTTTTCCGGTTACACAGAGGGCGGAAACTTCGGCATGGGCGGCGATGGTTTGTACCTGGGAGGCGGAGAACTCCGTCAGGAGAGGCACCGATACCGCCCCGGCCAGGGCGATACCGAAGTAGGCCACCGGCCATTCGGGCCGGTTTTCCGAGAGGAGCAGCACCCGGTCACCGGGCCGGATCCCCAGATCCATAAGCAAGGCGGCAAACTGCCGAATCTTCCTGCCGAATTCACCGTAAGTCAGTGTATCATACAGGGCTCCCGCCCCGTAAAGGCCAAAGGCGTTCCGTTTATCATACCGGGCCGCCGCCTCAGAACCCAGCGTTCCGATAGTCATTTTTGCAAGGTACAACATATCGATTCTTTGACAATACCGGAGCGGAAAAGTTGCATGACCCGGAACCTTATGGGCCGGCGGACTTCCGTGATGTCCCATGGAAAAACCTGACCCGACTTCTTGCAAAGCCTCTGTACCTCAGGTAAAGTAATAGTATGCGTTTTCCCCGCTTTTCATTGTTTTCCCTGTTCCTCATAGCGGGAATCCGGTTCTGTTTTGGAGGTCCGGCGGAACTTTCAGCACAGGAGGATGAAATTGACCCCGCTTCCCGTATCGGCCTTACCCTGGAGGAGCTTATCGTCCGTTCCGGCCCCCCTGAATCGGTCTACGCTGTCCGGGGAGGGCAGGACTGGCAGGATGACGTGGTCTTTGTCTACCCCGACGGGGACTACTACATATACCGGGATCGGGTATGGCAGTTGGGACTACAATCCGTCTATGGTATCAATGTGGGGGACAGGGAAACCCTGATCTCCCTGATACTGGAGGATACAATCCAGCGTTTTGAGGGTTACACCCTCTATTCCCTTCCCGGCCGGGCCTGGCCGCTCAGCATCAGGTTCAATGTGGATGGAAACGGATTAATTACCCATATTTTTATATACCGTCCTGACTTTTAACGGGCCGCGGTTTCATGCGGTCCTTACCGCCGGCGCAGCCTTTAAGTCCTATTGGAGTCTTACATGTCCAGAATATGCCTTTGTTTAACCGGAAGAACCCTCACCCAGGACCTTGAAATTTTGGACAAAAACCGGAAGTATGTGGATATTGCAGAACTCCGGGTTGATTGCCTTGATCCGGATGAGCACTTCCAGATCCGCCGGTTTCCCGAACAGGCGGGAATCCCGGTGATCCTCACTATCCGCCGGGATATGGACGGCGGTTTTTATCACAGCGGGGAGGGGTCCCGGATAACGCTCTTCTCCAAGGCCCTCGCCTTTGCCGAAGCGGACCGGCGCAAGAATTTCGCCTTTGTGGATATGGAAGAAGACCTCAACGTACCCAGCCTGGAAGAGGCGGCCCGGACCTTCGGCACCCGGATAATCCGTTCCTGCCATAACAGGGAGGGCATAGGGGATGATCTCGTTAAAAAGCTGAAATCTCTGCGGCATGTGGGCGACGAGATTCCCAAGATAGCGTTGACTCCCCGGAGCATGGCGGATGTAGTGCAGGTGTACCGGGCGGCCGGGGAAGCTATGGATTTTGATAAGATCCTCCTCTGCATGGGTCACTATGGGATCAACACCCGGATTCTGGCGGAACAGATGGGTTCCTATCTGAGCTATACTTCCGCCACGGATGAACCGGAGATTCCCCAGGCGGCCCCCGGTCATATAAGCCCCAGGAACCTTGCAGAGGTCTACCGTTTCAGGGAGATTACCCCAAAAACCCGGATCTTCGGTATAACCGGCTATCCCCTCAAGGCAACTTCCAGTCCGGTCTTTTTTAACAAGGTCTTTACCGAGGAGCATATCGATGCGGTCTACGTCCCCTTTCCCTCGGATTCCCCGGAGGCCTTTCTGGAATTGGCGGCGGAACTCAAACTTGCGGGAGCCTCGGTAACGGTACCCTATAAGGAACGGATCATCTCCCATTTGACCGCCATGGCAAATGAGGTAAAGGCTCTGGGGGCCTGTAACACCATCATCCCTTATACTTCAGGCTGGATAGGGTACAATACGGATGCCGGGGGGTTTTCGGATTCCCTTCTGCAATTTATCGATAGGAAAAACCTCCGGGGATGCCGGATCACCATAATAGGCGCCGGCGGCGCCGCCAGGGCGGTAGCCTCAGAGGTGTACCGTCTCAGGGGAAAGGCCCTTATCCTCAACCGTACCACGGTCCGGGCAAAAGAACTGGCCCTGCCCTATCATTTTTCCTGGGGCTGTACCGATAATCAGGGGGCGGTGATGATGGAAAAGTTTTCTGATATCATCATTCAAACCACCCCGGTGGGAATGGAAGGGGATATTGACGGAGACCCTATGCCGGAATTCAAATTTTACGGCCGGGAAAAAGTGATGGACCTGATATACAAACCGGAACGGACCCCCTTTCTCAAGCGGGCCATGGCGGCGGGTTGTTCGGTGCTAAACGGTTATGACATGTTTCTCTCCCAGGCGCGTTACCAGTACCGGTATTTTATGGGCAGGGAATTCCCCTCCCAGCTTATATCCCGGATACAATTCTAGGAGGATCCGATGGACCAGCAGCAGATGAAGGAACTGACCGGCCGCCGGGCAGTGGAAATTCTGGTGAAAAGCGGCATGAAACTGGGACTGGGCACCGGTTCCACCGCCATTCCCGCGGTCAGGCATATCGGCGCCCTCCTGGCCCGGGGTACGCTCCAGGACATTCTGGCGGTTCCTACCAGTTTTCAAACCGCCATCGAATGTGAAAAATTGGGGATTCCCCTTTTCAGCCTCAACTCCCGGGAGATCGGCGGCAGTCTTGACCTGACCATAGACGGCGCCGACGAGGTGGATCCCAACCTGTACTGCATCAAGGGCGGCGGCGGAGCCCTCCTGGTGGAGAAGATTACCGCCTACGCATCCCGGGCCTACGCCATTGTGGTGGATGAAACCAAACTGACCGCTAATCTGGGTACGGGCTTCCCCCTTCCCGTGGAGGTGGTGAGTGAGGCCCGGGTCACCGTGACCAGGGCTCTGGAGGGGCTTGGGGCAAAGGTGGTCCTCCGGGAGGGGGTAAGGAAGGCCGGACCGGTGATCACCGAACACGGCAACATCCTCCTGGACATCCGTTTTAGGGAGCCTCCGGACCCTGCGGCCATGGAAAATGAGATCAACCGAATCCCCGGGGTGGTGGAAAACGGCTTTTTTACCCGCCTCCGGCCAACGGTCTTTGCGGCCCATAGCGATGGTTCAGTGGAAGTACGAAACTGATGGCCATAGACCGGCATATCAACTTCTTTGAACTTCAAAAGGCCTGCGCCGGACCCGGCTGCCCCCTCTGTAGGATAATTGCCGACCGGGCGGAACGGTACATCGACAACATGCTTTTTGAACACATTTCTGACCGGGGCTTCCGGGCGGCCTACCGTGCTGCCGGAGGCTTCTGCGGCTTCCATGCCCGGAACCTCGAATCCTTCCGGGACGGCCTGGCAGTGGCCATTTTGGGCCGGGACATCCTGGAGGACCGGCTCCGTTTCTTCAGGGCCCGGAAAGTCCGGAAGCCCAAGGGCCGCTGTCCGGTCTGTGAGGAACAGGACCGGATAGAGGAGGAGTATCTGAGCTTCCTCGCCGGGGCGGATGAGGGTAAGAAGGATGACGATGGTCATGTCCGGGAACTCCGGCAAGTCTTTACCGGCTCTGAAGGGCTCTGCGTTCCCCACTACGGACGCCTCCTCGTAACCCCCGCGGGACGATCCCGCCCTGTCCCCCGCTGGCTCAGGGAATTCCATGAAAACCGTTTTGAAGAACTGCTCCGGCTGACCGGGCAGTTTATCGAGCTCTCTGCCTACGGCAGGCAGGAGGAATTTGCCGGACTTCCGGAAGATGAGAAGCGTATCTGGAAGCGCCTGGCCGTCAGTCTCCGGGGCGGGATGTGAGGAATGGTATGCCGATGGTACAGGTACGCATGGTACGGATTGACAAAGTCGCCGATTAGGGATTGTCTATAGTAGTTTTTTAGCAACTTTTTCAAAATACCGGATTTTGCAAAAGTCCCGTGAGGGGGTTATCAGTGAATACCAAAGAAAACACCGCCGGTTACGATATAAAAATCGGGCGCAGGACCTTCCTGGGCGCCCTGGCATTGCTTCTCTGCATAATGGTTCTGGCGGGGGTGCTCACCCGGATAATTCCCCAGGGGTTGTATCAATACGAAGAAACAAACGGCCGCAGGGTTATTGTTCCCGGCACATACCAGGTGCTTGAGGGAACCGCGCCCCTGCCGGTGTGGCGCTGGATTACCGCGCCCTTTGAGGTCTTTGGAAATCCGGCGGCCGTCATGGCGGTATCCATCATGATCTTTATAATGCTCCTGGTGGGTTCTTTCCTGGTACTGGAGCAGAGCGGTATCCTGTCCTATCTTATCTATAAGGTTATCCATTGCTTTGGCGAAAAGAAGTACCGGCTCCTGGCGTTGATGGTCCTGATCTGTATGTCCATGGGCTCCTTCCTGGGGATGCTTGAGGAGACCGTGACACTGGTACCCATCACCATTGCCCTGTCCCTGATGCTGGGTTGGGACAGCCTGGTAGGAGTAGGCATGAGCATCCTCTCCGTGGGCTTTGGATTCGCCGCAGGCACCTTTAACCTCTTTACCATCGGTCTGGCCCAGAATCTGGCGGACCTGCCGATATTTTCCGGGTTTCTGTTCCGGCTGATCTTTTTTGCTGTTACCTATGGAGTTATGCTGCTCTTCCTGATACCCTATGCAAAAAAGGTAGAAGCCCATCCGGAAAAATCCCTTGTGTTTGACCGGGATGAAATCATACGCCGGCACTACCAGGACAGTCTGAATGGAGAACAGCATTACGGCCCGGAAAAAAAATGGGGACTTATCATCTTCCTCAGCGCCATGCTCCTGGTATTCTGCTATATCCTCTCCTCTTTTTTTGTGAACAGCCTTTCGGACTATGTCATGCCGGTAATGGCGGTATTTTTTACCGCCGGCTCCCTCATCGCCGGAGGGATTGCGGGATTACGGGGACGGATATGCAGAACCTTTTTCAAGGGGATCGCCGGTATCCTGCCAAGCCTCCTCTTGATCCTTCTGGCCATCAGCGTGACCCATATCATGGAACAGGGGAATATCATCGACACCATCCTCCATTTTTTCTATGGAGCGGTTGAAAGTTCCGGGCCCTATGCCGGAGCAATGGCCATCTTTGTGCTGGTACTGTTTTTGGAATTCTTTATCGCAGGGGCCTCCGCCAAGGCATTCCTCCTCATCCCCATTATCATTCCCCTGGCGGATCTGATAGGCATTACCCGGCAGACCGCGGTGCAGGCATTTTCTATGGGCGACGGTTTT
>JAITJI010000110.1 GCA_031279015.1 Spirochaetaceae bacterium | reverse complement strand
ATGTTGTGGGTTCGAGTCCTACCTGGCCTGGGATGATTTTTTTGCATACAAAGAGGGCAATATGGGCAAACTGGTTCAATTTGTAAAGGAGTCCTATGCAGAACTCCGAAAGGTTATCTGGCCCGGCCGTGATGATGTGGTAAGTTCGGTGAAGGTGGTCATTGTTTCCACCATTATTATTGCCGCTGTGTTGGGTCTGGTGGATGTGTTGCTGCTCCTTGGGGTGCAGGTAATATTTTAAATAAAGGTAAAACATGGCTACGGGCTGGTATGTTCTCCATACCTATTCGGGGTACGAAAATAAAATAGAAAAGACCATCCGCATGATGCTTGAGATGGGAGAACTCGATAAGGAAATTGTACGGGATGTAAAGGTCCCATCCGAAGAGGTGGTGGAGGTCCGGGATGGCAAAAAACGGACCCAAACCCGGAAATTTTTGCCCGGCTATATCCTGGTAGAGATGGATCTGCCCGACCTTGAATGGAAGGCCTCCTGTTCAAAGATCCGGAAAATACAGGGGGTAACGGGGTTTGTGGGTACCCCGGCGGATCGGAAACCGCAACCCCTTACCGGGGATGAAGCCCGGGCGATCCTGCAGAAATCCGGGGAGATCAAGGGTGAGCGGCCGGTCCGGGCCCGCCAGTCCTTCTCCGCAGGCGAACAGGTTAAGATCATCGACGGACCCTTTGAATCCTTTACCGGAACCATCGAAGAGGTCAATCAGGAGAAAAACAAACTCAAGGTAATGGTTGGTATTTTTGGCCGGAATACCCCGGTAGAGGTTGATCTCCTGCAGGTGGAGAAGTTATAGAACGTAGGAGAGGGTTTAAGCCCTCGTTAGTCCGGTAATCGGACATACTACTAAGGAGAGAAAGACATGGCAAAGAAAAAAATTGCCGCCATGATCAAGCTGCAATGCCCCGCGGGTAAGGCCACTCCGGCCCCGCCGGTGGGACCCGCATTGGGACCTCATGGCGTCAGCGCGCCCCAGTTCGTCCAACAGTTTAATGACCGGACGAAGTCTATGGAGCCGGGACTCATCATTCCGGTGGTTATCACGGTCTATGCGGATAAGTCGTTCACCTTCATCCTCAAGACCCCTCCCGCATCGGTGTTGATTAAGAAGGCCATCGGGCTTGAGAAGGGATCCAACGAATCCCACAAGACCAAGGTGGGTAAGCTGCCTAAGGCAAAACTTGAGGAAATAGCCAGGCTTAAAATGGCCGATCTCTCCGCCAACGATGTAGAGGGGGCCATGCGGATCATTGCGGGAACCGCCCGGTCCATGGGAGTCGAGGTGGAAAAATGAAAGCGGGAAAAAAATACCTTGAAAGCCTGAAAAAGTACGATCACGCCGCTTTCTACGATTTAAAAGCGGCTCTGGATCTGGTTAAAAGCCTCTCCTGCGCCAAATTTGATGAAACGGTGGATCTTTCGGTAAAGGTTAATCTCAAGAAGAGTCAGTCCGTTCGGGATACGGTGGTGCTTCCCAATCAATTCCGGGGTGAAAAAAAGGTGCTGGTCTTCTGCAAGGCGGAAAAAGAGAAGGAAGCCCAGGATGCGGGGGCAACCTATGTAGGCGCCGAGGATCTCATAGAAAAGATCAAGGGCGGATGGCTTGGTTTTGATGTTGCGGTGGCTACCCCGGACATGATGAAGGATGTGGGTAAACTCGGTATGATCCTGGGCCGTAAAGGGCTTATGCCAAACCCCAAAACCGGAACCGTCACCTTTGACCTGAAGGGCGCCCTGGCGGAACTCAAGAAGGGCCGGGTGGAATTCCGGGCGGACAAGACCGGAGTCGTTCATCTGGCGGTGGGGAAGGTTTCAATGGAGAGTGAAAAGGTCGCCGAAAACGTCCGGGCGGTGGTTGTCGAAATCAAGCGGAAGAAGCCTGTTGACGCAAAGGGTGAATTTGTCCAAACCATTTCGGTATCCTCTACCATGGGTCCCGGCGTGTGGGTCTCGTTAAAGGACGAGGAGTAGCCGGTCCCGGCGTTCCTAATCGTAAGGAGTAAACCATGGCAATTGTTGCAAAAAAAATACAGGATGTCAAAACCGCATCCATCGGTGAATTAAAGGAAACTTTTAGTGTGTCGGAGGATTTTATCTTTGCCGACTATCGGGGCTTAACGGTGGCGCAGATCACCAATCTCCGGAAACAGTTGCGGCTCAAGGATGCCCAATTCCGGGTGGTGAAAAATAACTTTGCCCGGATCGCCTTTGAGCAGCTTTCCGCCCCCGATGTGGCGCAGTTTCTGGTGGGTCCCACTGCGGTGACTATTTCCCCCAGGGATGCCAATGAGGTGGCTAAGATCCTCTTTGATTTTACCAGAGAGACGCCGGCCCTCAAGATAAAGGGCGGCCTGGTGGGTAAATCCGTGTACGACGCCGCCCGGATAGAAGCCTTTTCCAGGCTTCCCGGCAGGCTGGAGCTTATCTCCATGCTCATGTCGGTGATGAACGGCCCTGCCCGGAACCTGGCCGCCGCTTTGAACGATGTCAACGCCCGTCTGGTCCGGACCGTCAAGGCGATAGCGGACAAAAAAGCCGGGGACGGAGCTCAGGGCTAACAGTATTGTCAAAAACCGGTAGATACCGTTTTTGTAAAACCGTCAGGCTTCGGTGGAATCGGGCAGATTCCAGGCTGCCGTTCCTGTCGGTGGGAATGAACCGGGCTTTGGCCCGGGTAAGCCGGGGTTAAACCCCAGGGGTCCCGTATGGGACGCCTATTTTGCAGTATTATTGAGGAGAAGATAATATGGCAGCCCTTACTACCGATCAGATACTTGATGCAATTTCGTCCATGACCGTTCTGGAGGTTTCAGAACTGGTAAAAGCCATGGAGGAAAAATTTGGTGTTTCCGCCGCTGCTCCCGTGGCCGTGGCCGCTGTCGGCGCTGCTCCCGGAGCTCCCGCCGAAGCTGTGGAGGAGAAGACGGAATTCAATGTTATTCTTAAGGCCTTTGACGATTCTAAAAAAATCGCGGTTATCAAAGAGGTCCGGGCTGTTACCGGCCTGGGGCTTAAGGAAGCGAAAGACCTCGTTGAGGGAGCCCCAAAGCCCCTTAAAGAGAACGTTTCCAAGGAAGAAGCCGCGAAGATCAAGGAACAGGTCACTGCCGCCGGCGGAACAGTAGAGATTCAGTAGATCGTTTGCAATTCAGAGCGCGGGTTATTGATTTTTCTTCTCAAAAAAAGACAGAATTCCTTAAAGGGGGATTCTGTCTTTTCGGTTTAAGCCGGAGCGTTTTCATTTTTAGTTAGTAAGGTAAAAAAATCCCGGTCCGCCGGGCTATGCTAATACCAGGGGGAAACAAATGGTAAAAGGAAAAACAACCGTCAAACGAACATATATCGGAAAGGATATCCACGATGTAATGGACCTTCCGGATCTTATCGACATTCAGCTGTGTTCCTATGAACGGTTTCTTCAACGGGAGCGGCTCCGCAGGCAGGAAAGTCCGGAATTGCAGGGTCTTGAGGAAGTATTCAAAACGACCTTTCCTATCGAAAGCCCCAATGGAGACATGGTTCTTGAGTATGAGTATTACACCCTGGATGAGGAGAATATCAAATTTACCGAACATGATTGCAAGCAGAAGGGCCTGACCTACGCGGTGCCCCTCAAAGCCCGGATAAACCTTATCTTCCAGCAGACCGGGGAGATCCGTCAGAAGGATATCTACATGGGGGATATCCCAATCATGAGTGAGCGGGGTACTTTTATCATAAATGGCGCCGAGCGGGTGGTGGTTTCCCAGATCCACCGCTCCCCGGGGGTTATTTTTAGCCATGAAAAGGGGATTTTTTCTTCCCGAATCATTCCCTACCGGGGTTCCTGGCTGGAATTTGAGATTGACCAGAAACGGGAGCTTATCTACGCCAAGATCGACCGGAAAAAACGGATCCTGGGGACCATATTCCTCCGGGCCTTGGGATATGACAGCCGGGAGGATATTATCCGGGCCTTCTACCGAACCGAAACTCTGGAAGTGAAGGATGACCGGGAAACCAAGGAAAAGTTTTCCGGTAAGGTCCTGGCCTCTCCGGTATGGATCGCCGACACCCTTCAGCGGGAGGGAGAAGGGGCCGAAGACCCGGTAAACCAGGAGGGTGGGAACAGACGGAAACTCTACCGTACCGGTGAAAAGTTACACCCCCATAATGTGGACGAGCTTCTGGCCAGCGGTATCAACTCTGTGGAGGTTATCGACTTTGAAGCCCCGGATTCCCTCAATTCTCCTATGCTCCTCAACTGTTTTGAGCGGGAGGAGATCAAATTCCTCAAGGATGATTCCGGCCAGGACGAGCCTTCCCGGGAGGATGCCCTCTCTGCGGTTTACTCGGTGCTCATGCCCGGCGAATCCATCACCGTGGAAGCCGCCGACAAGGACCTTCAGGGGATGTTCTTTACCAGCCGGCGCTACGACCTGGGGAAGGTGGGCCGGTATAAACTCAACAAGAAATTTGACTTTAAGCCCCCTCTGGATGTCCATACCCTGACTAAACAGGATATCATCGCCACCATGAAGTTCCTCATCAAGGTGTATGTTCAGGATGAAAACATCGACGATATCGACCATCTGGGGAACCGGCGGGTGCGTTCCGTAGGGGAACTCATGGCAAACGCCATGAAAACCGCTTTTAGCCGGATGGAACGGATCGCCAAAGAGCGGATGAGCCTTAAAGAGACCGATACCATCAAACCCCAGGATCTCATCTCGATCAAACCCGTGGTTGCCGCCATAAAAGAATTCTTCGGATCCAGCCAACTGTCCCAGTTTATGGATCAGGTGAACCCCCTGGCGGAGCTGACCCACAAACGGCGGCTTAACGCCCTGGGGCCTGGGGGTTTGTCCCGGGATCGGGCGGGTTTTGAGGTCCGGGATGTTCACTACACCCACTATGGCCGGATGTGTCCCATCGAGACTCCCGAAGGGCCGAACATCGGTCTTATTGTGTCTCTGGCAAATTACACCCGGGTAAACGAATACGGTTTTCTGGAGACTCCCTACCGCCAGGTTGCCAACGGGGTGGCTACCCGGGAGATTGAATATCTTTCCGCCATGGACGAGGACCGGTATTACATTGCCCAGGCATCGGCCAAGCTAACCGAGAAGGGCTCCTTTGAGGATGAGCAGGTTTCCTGCCGCCGGCAGGGCGACTATACCACCCGGAGTCCCGAGGATATTCAGTACATGGATGTTTCTCCCAAACAGATCATCTCCGTTTCGGCCTCCCTTATCCCCTTTCTGGAACACGATGACGCCAACCGTGCCCTGATGGGTTCCAACATGCAGCGTCAGGCCGTACCCCTGGTGTTCCCTGAGCCCCCCCGGGTGGGGACCGGCATGGAAGGGAAGTGCGCCTATGATTCGGGGGTATTGGCCAAGGCCCGGCGGAATGGTACGGTGATCCGGGTTACCTCCCATGAAATTACCATTAAGCCTGAAGCCTCAAGCGCCCGGGCCGGGAACATTCCGGAGACCAACGCCGAAGGTTTGGATGTGTACCGGCTGGTGAAGTACCAGCGAACCAACCAGGATACTTGTTACAACCAGCGGCCGGTGGTAAAGGTTGGAGAGAAGGTTGTCGCCGGTCAGGTTGTTGCCGACGGACCCGCCACCCGGGGGGGAGAACTCGCCCTGGGCAGAAACATTCTGGTGGGTTTTATGCCCTGGAATGGGTACAACTACGAAGATTCGATCCTCATATCCCAACGGGTGGTGAAGGATGATATGTTTACCTCCATCCATATAAAGGAATTCCTCACCGAAGTTCGGGAAACCAAGCTGGGTCCTGAAAAGATCACCCGGGATATCCCCAATACCTCCGAAAAGAGTCTGGACAACCTCGATGCCGAGGGGATCATCCGGGTGGGCGCCAAGGTCCGGTCCGGGGATATTCTGGTTGGCAAGGTGACCCCCAAAAGTGAAACTGAAACCACTCCGGAATTTAAACTCCTCAACTCCATATTTGGTGAAAAGGCCAAGGAGGTGAGGGATTCCTCCCTGCGGGTGCCCCATGGCATCGAGGGGACCATCATTGACATTCAGCGTCTGAGCCGTCTTGAAGGGGACGATCTGAACCCCGGGGTTGATGAGGTGGTGAAGGTTCTTATCGCCACCAAGCGGAAGCTCCGGGAGGGGGATAAGATGGCGGGCCGCCACGGCAACAAGGGGGTTGTCGCCCGGATCCTCCCGGAAGAGGATATGCCCTACATGGAAGACGGTACCCCCCTGGATATCTGCCTTACTCCCCTGGGGGTTCCCTCCCGGATGAACATCGGCCAGCTTTTGGAGACAGAGCTTGGCTGGGCGGCCAGTACCCTGGATGAATGGTTTTCGGTGCCGGTCTTCCAGTCCCCCAGCACCACTCAAATAGAGAAGAAGCTGAAGGAGGCGGGCCTTCCGGTGAGTTCCAAGACCACTCTGCGGGATGGCCGAACCGGAGAACCCTTTATAAATCCCATCTTCTGCGGGATAATCTATTTTCTAAAACTCCATCACCTGGTGGATGACAAGATGCACGCCCGGTCCACAGGCCCCTATTCCCTGGTCACCCAGCAGCCCCTGGGAGGCAAGGCCCAGTTCGGCGGCCAGCGTCTGGGGGAAATGGAGGTCTGGGCTTTGGAGGCCTACGGAGCGGCCAATACCTTACAGGAGCTTCTCACCATCAAATCCGATGATATGATCGGCCGTTCAAAGATATATGAGGCTATCGTAAAGGGTGAACCTTCCACCACAGCGGGGATCCCCGAATCCTTTAACGTGCTGGTGCAGGAGCTCCGGGGTCTGGCGCTGGATGTGACCATCTACGATGCCAAAAGCAAGCAGATCCCCCTTACCGAGCGGGATGAGGAACTGATCGCCAAGAGCGGGTCTAACTTCTAAGGAGCAGGGAACATGGAGCAGTGCAGGAGAGGAGATGCCGGAAATTGGGCGCCGGGCGCCATCAAATAGCGAGGAGTAAAGATGCGGGACATACAAGATTTTGATTCCATTATGATACGGTTGGCTTCCCCGGATATGATCCGGGCCTGGTCCTATGGGGAAGTCAAAAAGCCGGAGACGATCAATTACCGGACCCTCAGGCCGGAGAAGGACGGCCTCTTCTGCGAACGGATCTTTGGGACCACCAAGGAATGGGAGTGTTACTGCGGCAAGTTCAAGTCCATCCGGTATAAAGGGGTGATCTGTGACCGTTGCGGTGTGGAGGTGACCCACTTCAAGGTACGCCGGGAACGGATGGGTCACATAGAACTGGCCGCGCCGGTATCCCATATCTGGTATTATCGTTCCGTGCCCAGCCGCATGGGCTTGCTCCTGGACCTGCCCCTGGCCGCCCTCCGGTCGGTGCTCTACTACGAAAAGTATGTGGTCATCGATTCCGGGGATACGGACCTCAAGAAGATGCAGCTTCTCACCGAGGAGGAGTATTTTGATGCCCAGGAACGCTACGGCGGAGGTTTTAGCGCGGGAATGGGGGCGGAGGCGATCCGGACTCTTCTTGAAAACCTCAATCTGGATCAAATGGCGGTGGAGCTCCGGGCTAAGATGATTGAAAAGGGGGCCAAAAGCGACAAACGGCTCCTGAAACGGATCGAAATTGTAGAAAATTTCCGTAGTTCCAGCAATAAACCCGAGTGGATGATCCTTGATGTGATTCCCGTGATACCCCCGGAACTCCGGCCCATGGTACAGCTTGATGGCGGCCGTTTTGCTACCTCAGACCTCAACGATCTCTACCGCCGGGTGATCAACCGGAACAACCGGCTCAAGCGGCTCCAGATCCTCAATGCCCCGGACATCATCATCCGGAACGAGAAACGGATGCTTCAGGAGGCGGTGGACGCCCTCTTTGACAACTCCAAGAAGAAGCGGGTGGTGAAGGGCGCCTCTAACCGGCCCCTCAAATCTATTTCCGACATGCTCAAGGGCAAGCAGGGCCGGTTCCGGCAGAACCTCCTGGGGAAGCGGGTTGATTATTCAGGCCGGTCGGTTATCACCGTGGGGCCGGATCTCAAGATGTGGCAGTGCGGACTTCCCACCAAGATGGCCCTGGAACTCTTCAAGCCCTTTATCATGAAAAAACTGGTTGATAAGGATGTGGTTTACAATATCAAGAAGGCCAAAATGCTGGTGGAGGCGGAAACCCCGGAGGTATTCGCCATCCTTGATGAGGTGGTAAAGGAACATCCTATCCTCCTGAACCGTGCCCCTACCCTGCACCGTCTGGGAATCCAGGCCTTTGAGCCCGTTCTGGTGGAGGGGAAGGCCATTAAGCTGCACCCCCTGGTCTGCCATGCCTTTAACGCCGATTTTGACGGGGATCAGATGGCGGTTCACGTGCCCCTGACCCAGGCGGCCCAGATGGAGTGCTGGACCTTGATGCTCTCCGCCCGGAACCTCCTCAATCCGGCAAACGGCAAGACTATCGTTTTTCCCTCCCAGGATATGGTGTTGGGGATCAACTTTCTTACCCGGATTAAGCCCAAGGCAAAGATTCATGGCAGCATACCCCGGGAGATCCCGAAAAAAGTTCCCCGCTATTCATCGAGGGAGGAGGTCTCCATGGCGGTGGAGGCCCGGTCCCTGGACTGGGAAGCCCTTATCCGGGTACAACCGCCGAAGTCCCCCGTTTGGGAAAAGGCCGGAAAGGCGACAAAGCTTAGCGCTGACGGCCTTATTGAGACCACCGCAGGGCGGCTGGTATTCAACGAGGAACTGCCCGAAGATATTCCTTTTATCAACTATGAGCTTAAGGATAAGGAACTACGGGCCCTCATCGAGCATATCTTTGCCGAAAAGGGTTCCTGGACCACCGTCAGGATGCTGGACGCCATAAAAAACACGGGGTATAAGTACGCCACCGTCTTTGGCGCCACCATCGCCGTAGACGATATCGTGGTGCCCAAGGAAAAGCCGGAGATGATTGAAAAGGCCAACCGGGAGGTTGATTCCATCCAGAAGCAGTGGCGTCAGGGGCATATCACCCAGGAGGAACGGTACAACCGGGTTGTGGAGGTCTGGTCCAAGACCAATGAAGATCTCACCGCTATCATGATGAAAACCCTGGAGGCAGATCGGGATGGTTTCAATTCGGTGTACATGATGGCCAACTCCGGCGCCCGGGGAAGCCGCAACCAGATTCGCCAGCTTGCGGGGATGCGGGGCCTCATGGCAAAGCCTTCAGGGGACATCATCGAACTGCCTATCCGGTCAAACTTCAAGGAGGGACTTTCGGTCATTGAGTTCTTCATCTCCACCAACGGCGCCCGGAAAGGACTGGCCGATACGGCCCTCAAAACCGCCGAAGCGGGCTATCTTACCCGCAGGCTCGTGGATATTGCTCAGGATGTGGTGGTGAATGAAGACGACTGCGGCACTATCAATGGCATCTCCTATTCCGCCATCAAGGATGGGGAGGATATCACCGAAGCCTTAAGCGAACGTATTGTAGGCCGCTATACCCTGGAACGGGTCAAACACCCCATCACCGGGGAACTTATCATCGATGTAAATGAGGAGATTACCGAGGAGATCGCCGCCGCCATTGAGGCTGCAGGGGTTGAAACCGTGCGGATCCGGACGGTCCTTACCTGTGAGGCGAAACACGGCGTCTGCCGCCGCTGTTATGGCCGGAACCTTGCCACCAACCGTATTGTAGATATCGGCGAGGCCGTAGGTACCATCGCCGCCCAATCCATCGGCCAGCCCGGGACCCAGCTTACCATGCGGACCTTCCATATCGGCGGCGCCGCCACCAAGGTAAGCGAGGAAAACCGGACCTTCCTCAAGTATCCCGTGTATATCCGGGAGGTAACGGGGGCCCATGTGGAACTCGGCGACGGCGTGTCTTCGGGCCATTGGCTGTTTACCCGGAAAGGGTACGCGGTGGTCAACAAGGTGATGAAGGAGTACAAGTCTGAAGCCAAAGACGAATTCCTCGTGGAGGACGGTAAGCGGATCATCCGGGGGGAACCGATCATTAGACGGGGAACCAAGGAGATCCTGTCGCCGGAGATCGCCTATGCCATGATCCTCAAGGATTCGGATGGTTCCAAAACCCTCTGCCTCATCGGACAGGACCAGAAGATCGATATTCGGAACGGTTCCGAATTTATGGTGAAAAAAGGAGATGTTGTGGGGGCGGAAAAAACCATCGCCACCTTCGACCCCTTCTCGGACCCGATCATCGCCGAAGCCTCCGGTACGGTCAAATACGAAGATATTATCCCCGGTACAACCCTGAAAGAGGAGATCGATGAGGAGACGGGGAATACTGAAAAACGGATCACCGAATTCCAACTGGAGAGCAAGCAGCCCCGGATCTTCATCATCGATGATGAGGGGAATGAGTTAGCCTCCTACTTCCTCCCCGGGGGCGCCTATATTCAGGTGGATGAGGGAGAGAGGATCAGCGCTGGCCGGACTATTGCAAAAACCCTGAAGGAATCAGCCAAAGCCATGGACATCACCAGCGGTCTTCCCCGGGTCAGCGAACTCTTTGAAGCCCGCAAGCCCAAGAGCCCCGCCGTCCTTGCCCAGGTGTCGGGGGTTGTGTACTTTAAGGGTATCGTCAAGGGCAAGCGGATTATCGTCATCCAGGATGACTTTGGAAAGGAGTACAAACACCTTATCCCCATGACCAAACGGCTCCTGGTGCGGGATGGGGATACCGTGGATGCGGGGGAACATCTCTGTGTTGGGGCGGTGAATCCCCATGATGTACTTCACATAAAGGGTGAAAGCCACCTGCAGCGTTACCTGATGGATGAAATACAGCAGGTATACCGCCTCCAGGGGGTATCCATTAACGATAAGCACATCGGCGTGATCATCCGCCAGATGATGCGGAAGGTGGAGATCGTGGCGGTGGGGGACACCCGGTTCATCTACGGACAGATGGTGGATAAATACCGCTTTCACGAGGAGAACAACCGGGTTATCGGCGAAGGAGGTCAGCCCGCGGTGGCCCGGCCCATGTTCCAGGGTATCACCAAGGCCAGCCTCAACATCGATTCCTTCCTTTCTGCGGCGAGTTTCCAGGAAACCACCCGGGTTCTTACCAATGCGGCCATTGCCGGTTCTACGGATTACCTCCGGGGTCTCAAGGAAAACATCATCATTGGCCATCCCATCCCGGCAGGTACCGGCATGAAGCGATACCGGGGGGTTAAACTCTTCGACGAGGACAACAAGGATCTGGATGAGGAGATGCAGGAGATCCTGGAACGGCATAAGCTGGAGAAGGTAACGGAGCCGGTAGAAGAGGAATTTACCGTCGAAGAAAACGATGAGGGAGAAGAATAGGGGTTGACGCCGCTTCAGGAGGGGAGGGTCTCTCCTGAACGGATACCCAAGTATGCCGGATACCGGTGCAACAGGCCGCTAGAATACTTTGAAGCCCAGGGAGAAGATAAACCGCAGGCCGGATCGGTAGTCGGCATCATCCTTTGGCAGGAAGCTGTAGGCTCCGTTTCCCCGGTCCGTGGTTGTACCCGAATCGTAATCGACATCGGCCTCGCTGAATTGGGTCAGGACCAGCCCTGCCTCCGCGTAGAGGGAGACCGGAATTTTAAAGCCCCGCAGGCTGTAGATGGCCCCTGCCCTGATAACATTGTTCCATTCGTACACCCCATCCCGGAGGAAGTATTTCCTGGTGTTGTCATCCTTGATGATCTTGTCCGTCAGGGAAGAGCCGTCCACCCGGCCGTGTCCGTATTCGACGCCGTGGCGGATGAACTGGTATTGCAGATAGGCCCGGGTTCCCGGAAGGAACAGGGATTCCAGCCGCAGCAGCAGTTCGTCGCTGTTCGGGGGCAGGTAGTAGCCCAGGGATTCTCCATTGTTAACGTAGGCCGTATCGATGAGGACCCGGTTCCAGGGGGTTTCGGTGTATTCGTGGGTGTAGCAGTAGGGTTCGACCTTGGTATACCGCAGGGTCACGGTCCCAAAGGGCAGCCAGGGAAAGCCGATGCTGCCCCCCCCCTGGATGGCGTACATTTCCCGGTCCAAACTGAGAAAGTCGTCATGCAGGAAATTCGCCTCATCCAGATAGCCGGAGATCCATATCTTGCCAATCCCCGGCCAGCGTCCCTCCAGGGTTGCAAAGAGGGAAAGGTTATCAAAGTCCCCGATGTTGTTCTGGTAGAAAAAATTACTGTTCACCGGGAAGAGATAGCCCAGATCAAAACGTTTTGGCCAGATAGTGGCGCTGCCAAAATCAAAATGGGCGTACCGCAGGATATTAAATTCCAGCATGGCCAGGGAAAAGAGATTCTGGAAGGGATCCGCATCGCTCCACTGATTGATTCCCTTTTGATATTCAGGAACGCCGGTGAGAAAAGAAAAAACCACCCAGTCCAGGGGCAGGATGGTGCCCTCCAGGGCCAGAAAAGGCCGGGCCTGACCATTCATCACCAGGCTGGTTCCCGTTTCTTCGGTTCCCCAGTCGCGCCGCATTCTGCCAAAACGGAACAGGACCCGGTCCTGCACCAGGGAGGTGTTGATCTCAGAGATTATTTCGTAGCCAAAGGCAATGCTGTCCGGCCAGTTGTCGTAGCTGTTCAGGGATGAGGGTTTGAAGACCGCCGCCTCCCAGGATTTGCTGAAGCTGTAGGGAAAGTAGGCCGGCAGGGCGTATACCGGCGAAGGAGCCCGGTCAGGATCGTTCGGATCGTCAGGATTGACCACCCCATCGACACCGGAAACGCCTCCCTTGGGGTCCAGGTAGGGCGGGTTGGGCCTCTCTCCAAGGTAGTCCCGGCTAATATAGAACACCCCCCCCCGGATAGTAAAATTCCAGGAAAGGCGCCTCCCCAGATCTCCGTCAAGATAGACAGTGCCGATGTTGGTGGTGCCAAGGGCGGATGGCATGGAGCTCAGATTCAAATGACTCTCCCAGGAGATGCCCGTGTCCAGGGAATAATAGGAATCTCCCGGAAGGGAATGTTCCTGGTAGTAGGCCCCCCGGTTAAGATCGATGCCGGCCTTCCGGTTGAATTGATCGAGCAGGTCTGAGACAACATCCCGTTCCGCCGGAGAGCGGAGTTCCGGAGCGGCGAGGATCTCCCCAAGGAGCCGCACAACTATCCGTTCCGGCCAGGGTTTTGCCGCCGGAGGAACGCGGATGATACCCCGCAGCGCCGCATTGTTGATTATCCGGTAAGCCTCATGTTCAAGGGATACCGAATTAAACTGCTGTCCATGCAGCGCAGGTACCAGGCATACCAGGCACACAAAAACACCAAACTTTTTTATAGTCATCATTATTAGCGCTCCATCCTCCGATATTTAAGATAAACATTTTCAAAACGCCGTTATTTTTTGATAAAACCGTATATAATTGAGAGTATAGTACATTGGTATCTTAAAATCAGGAGTAATCAGCATGAAAATCCCGGGCAGTTATGCCCTTCCGGTGGCGGGTTTTCTTTTAATACCCCTTGTTTTTGCGTTTTCGGATCCTCTGCAGGATGGCATCGCCCTGCACAATAAAGCCTATGGGGATCGCCGGTATGTTGCGGCGGCCCAGCAGGAACTCAAAAAACTGGCGGACACCTATCCTCTGGCAAAGGCCTATTACGGTAACGCCGTATCAATGGAAGCCCAGGAGCTATCCAAAAAGAATATCTTTAAGGCCCTGGTGCTTCTCAACAACGGGATACGGATCCTGGATGAGGCGGTCCGGGAGGATCCGGATAACAAGACCATCCGGATGCTCCGGCTTCTTAACTCCAGCGTGGTGGATGAAAACTCCCCCGTAAACCGCCGCAAGGCGCTGGGAGAGGATGTGGCCTGGTTTAACGCTGTCCGTCCTGCCATGAATGATACCTCCCAGGCCCTGATCTGCCTCCACGAGGGCAAGTACTGGCTCAGGGAAAAAAACAAGGCCAATGCCCGGGCCGCCTTTAACCGCTGCATCAGCCTTTCCCCAAATTCGTATATAGGCGATTCCGCCCGGGAGTATATCAGGAAGCTATAGGACGCCCGATGGGGGTAGCATCGAACCGGAAGATTGCATGCAGGGAAGATTCCCCTTGACACAATCCAGGAAAACCGCTAGGGTAAGGCTATGAATCGGATATATATGGCGGACGGTCACGGTCATCATCATTATCTTAAAGCTTTCTCCGGGTCCGGCGCCGTATAGGCGTTAAGAGCGGTATTATGACCGTGGGCTCCCGGAGATTGGTTTCCGGCAGAGTCCACGGTTTTTTTTTGAGGTGAACCATGGAAAAATTGCGGATTTTGATCCCCAAGGGGCGGATCTTCAACAATGTGTCCCGGCTTTTTGACGAGGCGGGTTTCCCCATCAGCCTGGCGGATCGGACCTACCGGCCAAAGATCGCCGCGGACTGGCTGGATGCGAAGATTATGAAGCCCCAAAACGTGGGGGAGCTCCTGGAACTGGGGAGCCACGATGCGGGCTTTACCGGCGCGGACTGGATCCGGGAAAGCGGCGCCGACGTGGTGGAGATGTTCGATCTTGGTCTTGACCGGGTCCGGATAGTGGCGGCGGTTCCCGCGGCCATGGATGACGCCGCCCTCAGGAAAAAGAAGCTGGTGGTGGCCACCGAATACGTCAGCCTTGCCGGGGCCTGGTTGAGCAAGGCGGGTTACAATCACCGGATCGTCAGAACATACGGGGCCACGGAGGTGTTTCCCCCGGATGATGCGGATATGATAATCGATAATACCGCCACAGGCCAGACTCTGCAGGATAACGGGCTGCGGATTCTGGCGGTTATTCTGGAATCTTCCACCCGTTTTGTGGCCTCCAGGGCCGCCCTGGAGGATCCGGCGAAGCGGAACCGCATTGAGGAACTGGTCATGCTCTTTAAGGCGGTTCTGGATGGCCGGGAAACGGTCATGCTGGAGATGAATGTAAGCTCATCGGGATTCCCTGCCCTTGTAGCGTGCCTGCCCGCCATGCGGAGTCCTACCGTATCCCCCCTCTACGGTGATGCGGGTTTTGCGCTGAAGATCGCCGTGAAAAAGGATGAGGTCCCCGATCTGATCCCCCGCTTGAAGAAGCTGGGAGCTGCGGATATTGTGGAGTATGATCTGCGAAAGGTGGTGCCGTAATGGAACGGATCGGGGAAGTAGGCAGGAAGACAAAGGAGACGGATATCCGGATGCGGTTGAATGTGGACGGCCGGGGGACGGCCATGCTTGATTGTCCCATCGGCTTCCTGGGCCACATGTTGAACACCTTTGCCCGGCACGGTCTCTTTGATCTGGAGCTTCAGGCTGCGGGGGATCTGGATGTGGATCAGCATCACCTGGTGGAGGATACGGGGATAGTTCTGGGGCAGTGCTTTGCCGGAGCCCTGGGGGACAAGCGGGGGATCCGCCGGACCGGAAGCTGCCTCTTCCCCATGGATGAGACCCTCGCCCGGGCGGCGGTGGACATTTCCGGGCGGCCCTTTCTGGTCTTTAACGGGGATCTCTCAAACATCCCCCTGGTCTCCGGTTCCGCTCCGGGAGGTTCCGCTTCCTTTCAGACCGACACGGTGGAGGATTTTTGGCAGGGCTTTTGCGCCGGGGCGGGCCTTACCCTGCATCTGGACATACTCCGGGGACGGAGCGATCACCACAAGATCGAAGCCCTCTTCAAGGCCGCGGCCCGGGCGTTGCGGGAGGCCTGCGAAACCGATCCCCGGGCCGGAGGGGACATTCCCTCCACCAAGGGATTCATCGCATGAGGCCCGGCGTGATCGGCGTGTTGAACTACGGGGCGGGAAACCTGGGTTCGGTGATGAATGCCCTGACCCGGCTGGGGGCGCCCGCCCGTTTTGTCCGGAACCCGGAGGAACTGGCCGGCGGAACCTACGCAAAACTCCTCTTCCCCGGGGATGGTCACTTTGGCACAACCATGGATGCTCTGGAACGATCCGGCTATGCCGGGGCGATTCGCCGGTGGATCCGGGAAGACAGACCCTTTTTGGGGATCTGCATCGGCCTCCAGGTTCTCTTTGAATCCTCCGAAGAGGCGCCGGAACGGGAGGATTCCCCCGGATCCGGACCGGTACGGGGACTTTCGGTGATCCCCGGCAGGGTAAAGCGCTTTCCCGGCCGCAAGGTGCCCCAGATCGGCTGGAATCAGACCGAGGCAAAACCGGGCTCCCTCCTGTTCCGGGGGCTGCCGGAAAAGGCTTTTTTTTACTATATTCATTCCTACTATGCGGCCCCCGATACCGGGGACCCGGTGGCCGCTGAGGCGGATTACTACCTCCGTTACTGTTCCGCGGTGGAACAGGGGAATCTCGCTGCGGTCCAGTTTCATCCTGAAAAATCCGGGGTCACGGGTCTGCGGCTTCTTCAAAACTGGTTGGAGGCTTAAGATGACGGTGTTTCTTCGCCGCCGGAACGGCGATCCGGAGGATTGTTTTCATGCAGGCTAAACGGATCATTCCCTGTCTGGATGTGGATGACGGCCGGGTGGTAAAGGGCGTTAAGTTTAAGGGTATCCGGGATGCCGGAGACCCGGTGGAACTGGCCCGGCGTTACAACGAAGACGGGGCGGATGAACTTACCTTCCTCGATATCGGGGCCTCCTACAAGAGCCGGGCAACCCTGCTGGAGGTGGTCCGCCGGGTTGCGGCGGAGGTTTTTATCCCCCTCTGTGTTGGCGGCGGCATCAGGACGGTGGAGGACATGCGGGAAGCCATGAACGCCGGGGCGGATAAGGTTTCGGTCTGTACCGCGGCGCTGCGGAATCCCGGACTGCTCGGCGAGATGGCCCGGGCTTACGGCAGCCAGTGTGTGGTCCTCTCCATTGACGCCAAGCGGATCGGCGCCGGCAAAGACGGCCGGCCGGTGTGGCACGCCTTTTCCCATGGCGGCCGGGAGGATACGGGGATCGATGCGGTAGGGTGGGCGATTCGGGCGGTGGAACTGGGAACCGGCGAGATCCTCCTCAATTCAATTGACGCCGACGGAACCGGAGGCGGTTACGACCGGGAGCTTACCCGGACCATTCTGGAGGCGGTCCCCGTACCGGTGATCGCCTCGGGGGGTGCGGGAACCCTGGATCAGATCGCCCGGATCCTGTTGCCCTCCGGGGACGGGGTAACCGGCGGTTTCGGGGGCGCCGATGCGGCCCTGGTAGCATCTCTGTTGCACTTTGAGAAAACGACAATCGGTGAGATCAAGAGCTATGTCGAATCAAGAGGAGTCTGTGTCCGATGGTAATTGCATCAATTGATATACAGAACGGGAAGGTGGTCCAGCTTAGACAGGGGTCGGAGTTGATGCTTCAACGGGAAAACGCCCTGGAACTGGCGGAGGAATTCAACCGCTACGGTGATGTTTGCATCATCGATCTGGATGCCGCCATGGGCATGGGTACCAACATCGGGATGATCCTCCCCCTCCTCCGTAAAGCCAGTTGCCGGATCGGGGGAGGGATCAGGACCGCCGAGCGGGCCAGGGAACTCATCAGCCTGGGGGCGCAGAAGGTTATCATCGGTTCCGTGGCCTTTCGGGATGCCCGGAAAAAGGGCGCCGGTTTTGCAGCGGGCGAATTCACCGTCAACATTCCCCTGCTTGAATCCCTGGTGAAAAAGACCGGCAAGAATCGGCTCATCATCGCCGTGGATGCCCGCCGGAGGGAGGGGGGGGGCTATGAAATCCTTGTGGACGGCTGGAAGACTCCCACAGGGCTGGATCTCCTGGAAGCGGCCCGGATGGTGGAGCCCTATACGTCGGAACTGCTCTTTACCTGTGTGGATCGGGAGGGGACCATGACAGGCATAGATATGGAGCCCATTAAACAACTGCGGGCAGCGGTTTCCTGCAGCATCACCGTGGCGGGGGGTGTTTCCACGCTGGAAGAAATAGAAATCATTGCCGGCCTGGGTTGTGATGTTCAACTCGGCATGGCTCTCTATACCGGCAAGCTGAGTCTTGCGGATGCCTTTGTCCGTTCCCTCAACTGGAAGAAGGGGACGCCCCCCGATGCCCCCCTCCTCCCCCTTATCGCCCAGTCTCCGGACGGGCAGGTCCTCATGACCGGATTTACCGACAGGGAGGCCCTGACCGAAACCTTTGCCCGGGGGAATCTCTGTTTTCACAGCCGGAGCCGGAACCGGCTCTGGATGAAGGGGGAAACTTCCGGCAACACCCTACAGTTGTGGAGTATCCGGGCAGACTGTGACCAGGACGCCCTTTTGGCTGTGGTGGACCCTCAGGGTCCTGTCTGTCATACCGGGAAATGGACCTGCTTCAGTCAGGAGCGGCATTACTCCTGGCAGTTGTTGCAGCGGATCATTACGGATCGGTTCAAAAACCCCAGCCCCGGTTCCTATACCGCCACCCTGGACGATGAACTGGTCCGGGAAAAGATTCAGGAAGAAGCGGAAGAACTCTGTACCGCGGTAAACCACGGGGAGATTCTCTGGGAGGCGGCGGACCTCCTCTACTTTATGACGGTCCTGCTGACCCGGGCGGGGCTTAGTGTGGAGGAAGTTCTGAGCGAATTAGACCGGCGGCACAAGAAATAGCCTCCGGAATCCTATATCGCGTCCGCGGTACGGAAGCCGGCGGAGGCCATGGAGTTACCCTATGAGCGTGTTTTGGAATTCAAGAACGAGAAACCTCGACCCCTATGTTCCGGGGGAACAGCCCCGGGATCGGCGCTTTATCAAGCTGAACACCAACGAGAATCCCTATCCTCCCTCTCCCCTGGTCATTGAAACGATTCGGGAGGCCGCAGGGGAGGAACTCCGGCGTTACCCGGATCCCGAATGCACGGAACTGCGGGAGCTCATAGCCCGGAAGTACGGGGTAAAGGAGGAACAGGTTTTTGTGGGAAACGGTTCCGATGAGGTTCTGGCCTTTTCCTTCGGCGCCTTTTTTGAGCCCCTTTCCGGTGCTGCCTGTCCCGGCTCCTCTGCCGCCGTGTCCCGTCCCGTCCTGTTTCCGGACATCACCTACAGCTTTTACCATATCTACGCCCGGCTTTGGGGGATTCCCTGCCATACCGTGGCTCTGGATGATACCTTTTCCGTCCGGGCCGGGGATTACCGTGTTCCCTCCGGAGGACTAAGCCTTCCCAACCCTAATGCCCCCACCGGCCGGGCTGTCTCCCTGGCGGAGCTCCGGTCTATTATCGAATATCAGTACAGGGAGGGGGGCGGCGTGGTAATCGTTGATGAGGCCTACAGGGACTTCGGTCTTGTCCAGGCCGGAGAATCCGCAGTCTCCCTGATCGATGAATATCCGAACCTCCTCACGGTCCATACCTTCTCAAAGTCTTTCTCCCTGGCGGGGCTTCGGGTGGGTTTTGCCATAGGCAGCGGGGAACTGTTGGAGGGGCTTCGCCGGATTCGGGATTCCTTTAATTCCTACACGGTGGACCGGCTTGCCCTGGCGGGAGCCGCCGCCGCCATTGCGGACAGCGCCTATTACGAAGGGATAAACCGCCGGGTGATGGCCACCCGGGACAGGGTTTCCCTGGCCCTCACGTCCCTGGGTTTTGATCTGATCCCTTCGCTGACAAATTTTATCCTTGTCCGGGTTCCGGGGAAAAGCGGCGCTGAAGCCTTCAAGGCCCTCAGGGAACGGGGTATTCTGGCGCGGCATTTCAACCAGGATCGAATTCAGGATTTCCTCCGGGTCAGCATTGGTACCGATGAAGAGATGGATGTGTTTTTGACGGAATGCGGCGGACTCATCAGGGAATGAAGGAGAGGGCGGGTTTGTATGACAATCATAGACGGCGCCGATTTTGACGCCTATTGGAGCGACAGGGCGGCCCCGTCGGATGAAACGCAGGTTACCGCCGTGGTGACGGAGATCATCGAGGCGGTACGGCGAGAGGGGGATGGGGCGGTACGGCGTTTTACCGCCAAATTTGACCGGTGTTCCCCCCGGACGCCGGAGATCCCCCGGGTCGCCGCAGAGGCTGCCTGGGAAGGGCTCCGTCATGCGGAACCGGAACTGGCGGCGGCCCTGGAACTGGCGGCGGCTCATATCAGGAATTTTGCGGAACGGCAAAGAGCCCAAATTACGGATTTTGAATACGAGATCGCTCCGGGGCTCTTTACCGGCCAGCGGGTTATTCCGGTTGAAAGGGCGGCCATCTACGTTCCCGGGGGACGTTTCCCCCTGATCTCATCGGTGCTTATGGGGGTCATCCCTGCCGTCACCGCCGGGGCAGGGGAGGTCCTCCTGGTTTCCCCCCCCGGGGCGGACGGATTCCCGGACCGGCGGATCCTGGGGGCGGCCTGTCTTGCGGGGGTCAACCGGATATTTGCCGTGGGCGGCGCCCAGGCTGTGGCCGCCCTGGCTCTGGGGACGGAAACAATTCCCCGGGTTGACGTCATTGCCGGGCCGGGAAACAAATACGTGGCCGCCGCAAAACGCCTCCTCTTTGGCGCGGTGGGGATCGACCTCATCGCCGGTCCCACGGATGTGCTCGTCATCACCGATGAACCGGCCTCCGGGGCCGCTGAGGCTGCGGCGGATCTGACGGCGGCGGACATGCTGGCCCAGGCGGAGCACGATCCCGATGCCCGTGCCCGGGTCCTGGTTCCCTCCCGTGAAGCGGCAAACCGTATCGCCGCAGCTCTGGAACGGCGTCTTGCCGCCCTGCCCGCTGCCGCAGGGGACAGGGCCCGCCCTTCCCTTGATGCGGGGGGGCTCATGGTTGTATACGATACCCGGGAAGGGGCGATCCGTATAGCCAACCGGATTGCGCCGGAACATCTGGAATTGCAGGTCGCCGAACCCTCCCTTTGGATGGGGGCGCTTGAGAACTACGGTTCCCTCTTTATCGGGAGCCTTGCCGCAGAAGTGCTGGGGGATTATTCCGCAGGGATAAACCACACCCTGCCCACTGCGGGGAGCGCCCGGTTTACCGGAGGGCTTTCGGTGCGGCATTTTCTCAAGACCCCCACCACCCTCCGTTGCGGCGCCGGAACCGGCTACGATGAGGCCCGGGCTGCGGCGGAACGTATAGCCCGGGCGGAGGGGCTCTTTAGTCACGCCGCAAGCGCGGCAAGCCGGGCCCGTGATCGTGGATGAGGGGCTTATAGGGCCGGTGGAGGATCACCGCGGCCGTGAAGGGGGGCTCCTGGTATACCCGGTGTATTCCCGGCGTTCCGGGGGACTGTCCCTGGGGATCAACCTCTTTCCGGACAGAAAGCTCTGTTCCTTTGACTGCCCTTACTGCGAGGTTTTCCCCTTTGAAACCGGTTTCAGGTTTTCACCGGAGTTCATGGGGAAAGCTTTAACGGCGGCCCTCCACAGGTTCCGTAACCGGGAAGTCCCGGTACGGGATATTTGTTTTTCCGGAAACGGTGAACCTACCATATCCCCCCATTTTGCGGAAGCCCTGGAAATCGCGGTCAAAATTCGGGATACCGCTGCCCCGGGTACGGCTCTGGTGCTCATTACCAACGGTACGGGACTTCTGAATGACCGGATTTTTGAACTGTTGCATCGCGCCGCAGCAGGACCCCCGGGGCTTTGCGTGTGGCTTAAACTGGACGCCGGCACGGAAGACTGGTACGCCCGGATGAACAGGTCCTCCGTTCCCTTCACCGCCCTGATAAAAGGGATCAGGGAATTTGTGGATATGGCCCCGGCGACTATCCAGACCATGCTCTGTGCGGTAGGCGGCAGGGAACCTCCCCCGGAGGAAGCTCTGGCCTGGGAACGGCTGGTTACGGAGCTTGCCCGGCTTGGGGACGGACGGAAGACCGGGGTCCGGCGCGTCCAGATCTATGGAAAAGCCCGGCCTGCGCCGGAGGATCCCCTGGCGCGGCCCCTGCCCCCGTCCCATGCGGAAGCCCGGGCGGCATCCCTCCGCAGCGCCCTGGCTGTCCCCTCCCTCCCGCCCCGGGACTCCGTTCCGGTGGAGGTCTTTATGTAGCCCCGGCGATACTCTGGGGTCAACGGAGGCGAATGTTTGCCAAAGGGTTCTTTTGTAGTATAATGGTATATGACTTAGTTTCAAAACCTGAAGTTTTGACACAGTCTCATATATGAAACAGGAAAGGAGGTTTCCATGCCGGAGCCAGCCAAAAGAGATCCAAAAGCCCCTAAATTTCTTGAAATAACCGTTAAAGACAGTGACGGTAAAGTCTGGTCTACTATTTATGCACAGGCAAAGGATTTTTCCACCGGATCCGTCGGCTATTATGCTTCCGACAAGGCCATCAATCCCGAAAGCGCTGAACGGTATCAGTGCAGCCTCAGTTTTACCCTTATAGGGTCAAAACCGGGGACATAAGCTCTTAGTCTGGTCCCGCCATCCGCCTATACATTTATCCACCCCTGCTTTGCCGGGGAGGTGGGATGGAACCGTATACTCCCTTCAGAACCGCAGGCGTCTACAAAGGCGCCGAAAATTTTTCCGTTGTTTTCTTCCGGTACAAGAATTTCCGGATGCCATTGAACCGCCCACACAAAAGCCCGGTCCTGCATATAAACAGCTTCGATAAGACCGTCCCCGGCCCGCGCCATGGGGGTAAGTTTTGGTGAAAGTTCGGCGATCCCCTGGTGGTGGCTGCTGTTGACCGCCAGGGTATCCACGCCCAAAAGTTCGTGGAGCGGGCTCCCCGGTTCAATGGCTACTTGATGGACCGGCTGATCATAAGGGGGTTTTTGCTGATGCGTTAAAACACTGTGCGGAAGCTGGGAAGGCAGGTCCTGGTAGAGGGTTCCACCCAAAAGAACATTGAAGATCTGGATGCCCCGGCAGATACCCAGGGCGGGTTTGTTTTGTTCCAGCACGGCTATGGAAAAGAGGGCCTTTTCCATAAGGTCCCGCATTTCGCAGATTGGCCCGCAGAGGGGTGAAACATCCGCGCCGTAAAGACCGGGGTAAACATCCTGGCCCCCGGTAAAGAGGAATCCGGCGCACAGGCCGGTAAGCTGTTCCAACAGGGTTTTATCGGCGCTTAGGGGCAGCATGAGGGGAAGGCCGCCGGCCCGGGCTATACCCTCCATGTATCCGGGGAGCATCCACAGGCTGTCCTTTTTTTCATCCCAAAGAGGCACCAGGCCGATGACCGGTTTTTCCATATTCCCAAATTATCATGATATTGGAAGACAGGCAATATCCGGCACATGCCCCCTCCAGGAGGATGACGAAGGGAAACACCGTGAGGCTCTGTAACGCTTTTGGATACGGCTTGAAACCCGCTGGTCTTCGGCTTATGCTATTGCTATGAATACAAACCCTATTGCCGCCTATCTTGCAGGAACTGGTCCTGACAAAATCAACACAGCCCTTTTGGCCTATCTCTGTAATCTTGCGGAAACCGCTGCGGTGGTTCCGGAAATCGCCGCGTCTATCGTCAGGGAACTGGAAAATCAGCGGCGGCGGGTCAAGCTTATCGCCAGCGAAAACTACTGTTCCATGGCGGTACAGCTTGCCATGGGGAATCTCCTCACCGACAAATACGCTGAGGGGATGCCCGCCCACCGGTTTTACGCGGGAAATGAAAATGTGGATGCCGTAGAGTCCCTGGCTGCGGAGGAGGCCCGGAAGGTTTTCGGCGCTGAATACGCCAATGTACAGCCCCACTGCGGAGCGGATGCAAATCTCCTGGCCTACTGGGCCATCCTCTCCACCCGGGTCGAAAGCCCCATCCTGAAGAAATACGGTGAAAGTAACCTCTATAAGCTCAGCGATGCCCAGTGGAGAGAGCTTAAGACCGAATTGGGGAACCAGCGGTTCCTGGGGCTGGACTACTATTCCGGCGGCCACCTGACCCACGGTTACCGCTACAACGTGTCCGCACGTATGTTCGATGTATACGGTTATTCGGTTTCCCGGGAGACCGGCCTGCTGGATTACGATGCCGTTGAAAGACAGGCCCTGGAGATTAAGCCCCTCATCCTGTTGGCCGGTTATTCCGCCTATCCCCGGAAGATCAACTTTAAGCGGATGCGGGAAATTGCTGACCGGGCCGGGGCGGTGTTTATGGTAGATATGGCCCACTTTGCGGGCCTCGTTGCGGGCAAGGTCTTTACCGGGGAATATGACCCCATCCCCTACGCCCACGTGGTGACCAGTACCACCCACAAGACCCTCCGGGGTCCCCGGGCAGGGCTGGTCTTTTCCACCGCGGAATTCGCTGAAGCCCTTGACAAGGGCTGTCCCCTCACCATGGGGGGCCCCCTGCCCCATGTTATCGCCGCCAAGGCCGTGGCTTTTCGGGAGGCGGGCCGGCCGGAATTCCGGCAGTACGCGGCGCAGATTGTGGAAAACGCCCGGACCCTGGCTGCTTCCTGTATTAAAAACGGCCTTGAGGTTCTCACCGGCGGCACCGATAATCACCTCTTCCTGGTAAACGTCCGGAATTCAAAGGTCCCGGGCGGCTCCATCACCGGGAGGCAGGCGGAAAGCGCCCTCCACGAATGCCACATCACCCTGAACCGGAACAGCCTCCCCTTTGACCCCAACGGGCCCTGGTATACCTCGGGCCTGCGGATCGGTACCGCTGCGGTAACTACCCTGGGCATGGGCGCCGCCGAAATGGAAGAACTGGGTTCCATCATCGCCCTGGTCCTGAAAAATACCGCCCCCGCAGCGGACCCCGGGGATCCGTCCAAAAAGAGCAGGGCCAAATACGTGATCGACGGCAAAGCTAAGGCTGAAGCCCTGGACCGGGTAGGGAAACTCCTCTCCCGCTTCCCCGTATACCCGGAACTGGACCTGGAATTACTGAAAAAGACCTTTATAGCATAAAAAACAGGGGGAACAGGTCCGGATCATTCCGCCTGTCCCCCCGGTTATTTTCAATACAGCGCTGCCTCCAGGCTCTTTACGTTTTTGGACATCAAATCGTAATAATTTGCGCCCCTCTCAAAATCCCGTTTGGAAACATTATGCACCGCATGGAGCAAGTATTTAACGGCCCCGGTTTCCTCACAGATCGTATCGGCGATTTTTTCATTGGAAAGCTCAATGTGAAAAACCACGGGAACCTTTTCGGCCCGCACCTTATCGATCAAAAAAGCCACCGTGGCCGCACTGGCCTCGGTTTCGGTGGAACAGCCGGGGAAGGCGGCAAAGTAATTAAGGCCGTAGGCATCGGCAAAATAGCGGAAGGGGAAACGATCCCCAAAAATAAGGGTTTTCCGTTTTCCACCGGCGATCAGATTCTGAAAGGACCTGTCCAGATCGTCCAGCTTTGCCAGGTAGTCGGCGGTATTTTTTTCGTATGCCCCTGCGTTAACCGCATCCCGCTGTTTCAACACTTCGGCAATTTTCTGAACAATGAGCTTGGCATTCCGGGGAGAGGTCCAGACATGTTCGTCGTATTCCACTTCCTCTTCATGATCGTGACCTATCATCTCCGCCACGATTGCATTTTTTGTTAAATCGGCAGGGTAATAGGTCGGATAATTCGTTGGATTCGTATCCGCCATAAGTGCGTCAAAACTTTCATCGCTTGCATACAGATGGAAGTGTTCCGCCTTGGCAGGAGCGATCAGGTGATCGCTAAACATAACGTACCCAGGAGCGCCCTTTGGCGGATTCCCAAGAGCCTCAAATTTATAGCGTACCCAAAGGCTTCCGTCATCCTCTGTTATAACGCCGGTCCCCTTATATGCGTAATTTGCCTTTACCGGAACGCCGTTTCTGTAGAAGGTCATGGAATCGC
>JAITJI010000103.1 GCA_031279015.1 Spirochaetaceae bacterium | reverse complement strand
TCTATGTGGCGGAGGACAATGACTTTGTCAAGCGGGGTTCCGTGTACAGTCAGCTGCGGTACCTCAATTCCGCCTATATAATGGTAAGCATCCGGCGTTTTGAAAAGGAAGGCCGTTTTGCCTATATGAATAAGGGGATCAAGCTCAACCTCTACCGGACCTTTAGGGGGGAAATCCGGAACGACGAGGTGGTCAAATACGAATTCGATGCCTTCAACAAGGTGTCGGAGGATAGTAATTTTCTTGATAAAATTGAAGCAAAGCTCCTCAAATATGAGGAAAATTCCCGGCAGTTCCACCGCAGGGCCGGAAGGCAGACCAAAGAACGGAATCTGAAGCAGCTGGCTCCCCGGCTTAACGAGTATTCCCATTTAATTGAGGAATTGGGGACCTATCTCAACAGGCAGGAGCGGGAAAATCAATGGAAAGGCAAACTGAAGAATCTTTTCAGGCCCCGGAAGGGGTTTTCCGGGGACCGGTAGGGTTGGAATCTTTTGTTGATCTGGGGGTGGCGCCCCGGTTTACCGGCCGGCTTAGCAGCCGGGGAATCGAAAGGCCCATGGCGATTCAGGGGCAGGTTATCCCCCTGCTCCTTGCGGGAAGGAATCTCCTCTTTCGCTCCGCCACCGGTACGGGTAAAACCTTTGCCTACCTCATCCCCCTGTTTCAGCGTATCCTTGATTCTCCGCCGGAGGACCGGAATACTCCCCCCCCGGCCGGACCGGTCATGTGTGTCTGCGCCCCCACCTACGAGTTGTGTTCCCAGATAAAGGGGGAGGCCGACTTTCTCCTTGAGGGGAGTCCCCTCAAAGCGGGTCTCCTCATCGGCTCCGCCAACATCAGCCGTCAGATCGAGGGGCTTAAAAAAACCCGGCCCGGGGTGATCATCGGGAACCCGGGCCGGCTCCTCCAGCTTGCACGGATGGGGAAGCTCAAGCTGAACCGGATTCGGTTCCTCGTCCTCGACGAGGGGGACCGGCTTACTGCGGATGAACTCTTTGATGAAACCCGGGAGCTGACGGGCCTCATAGCTCCCGGCCGGCTCAGCGTCTCCTGTTCCGCCACCATTCCGGCAAAAAGCCGGGCCCGGCTCCTCCCCCTTATGGGGGAGGATGTGGAAGTTGTGGAAAGGGATGATCATGAGATCCTCCGGGAACGGATTGGGCACTGGGCCTTTTTCAGTGAGGGCCGGCGGAAGATCTGGACCCTCCGCTCCTTTTTGGCCGCGGCCCATCCGGAAAAAGCCCTGGTCTTTACCGGACGGGGAGGACAGGTGGGGAACATCGTCTCCCAGTTGCAGTACCATCACGTAAAAGCCACCGGTCTCTACGGTGATATGGATAAGAAAAAACGGAAGCAGGCCCTGGATGATTTTAGGGCGGACCGGGCCCGGGTCCTGGTAACAAGCGATCTTGCCGCCCGGGGTCTCGATATTCCCGGTGTAAGCCACGTGATCGCCCTGGATGTTCCCGGGGAACCCAACGGCTATATCCACCGGGCGGGTCGTACCGGCCGGGCGGGTATGCGGGGCATCATGGTTACCATTGGGGACGAGGTGGAGATGCAGAATCTTGCCGCCCTGGAAAAAAAGCTGAAGATCGTGGTGTACCCCAAGGTACTGTGGGAAGGACGGGTGTGCGCTCCGGAATAATTCCTGACCGGCTTCCCCGCCGCCCCGGCATGTTCCCGGCAGTGAATGAAAGGGATCCGGCAGCATCCCGTTGTAATGCCGCCGGAGTTTTATTAAATTCTTTTGTGGTTTAGCACCCCATCGGACCTTCGATCCCTAGAAACTCCACTTAAAGTCAATGTAGAACACATTGGTGAACTGAGAGGATTTGTTGGGATCCGCTGCATCGGCAAAAGCGCCCTCAGGACCGTTTTCAAGAGCGATAAGGTCTCCAATTTCAACAAAGGTTCGGGAGTCTATGTTGAACGTAACCGAAGGCCGTATAGCAAAAACGGAAAGATCCTTTGTGTCGGCGCCGTTGCTCTTGTATGAGAATACTTTACGGTGGTATTTCGCCCCTACCGCATTTTGGGTGTCTGCCAGGAAGTAGTTCAGGTCCAGCCGGGGAACGAAGAGACCGATAGTGTAACTGAGCCAGGGGTTAAAGTGCAGACCCAAATCCGACTTTTCAACCCGGCTTATGTATTCGGCGGCGTTCAGCCCAAATCTGAGGTTTCCCAGTTTATAGCCGATGGTTTCATAGATGTTTAATACCCCTTTGTTGCCGTAATCCTCAAGCCTATCGATATCAGCCTCCACTACCGCGGTGAGATCCTTTACCGCCAAAAGCCTGAGACCGACGATCATCCGTGAGCTTTCTTCCCTGCCGGTAAAGACCTCGTCAGCCGAATCCGCAAACCGGGAAATTTCATCCCCCGCCTGGTTTTTGGTACGGAAGCTCACCGTAGCCTTAAAGATATCCGTGGCAGTATAGGCCGCATTGAAGGTGTACTTCAGGCGGTTTAATCCTATGCTGATCTTTGAGAAATCCCTTGCCGGGTTCTCAACGGCAAGCCCCTGGGGCACCTTCAAGATACTGTTGTCACCTCCACCCTGCTGGCTTATGACATAGACCCCCGTTCCCAGATCAAGACCTTCAACAGGGCTGATCTTCAGAAGGGCGCCCAGTCCCTCTCCCGCATCCTCGTTGAGGAGGGCGCCGCCGCTTTCCCAGGTACCATTATCTACAAGACCGCCGTTGACAGTAAAAATGCTGTTCAGGAAACTGACCCACCCGTAGGCATAGGGGAGGGAAAAGGCCCCCAAATCAAATTTGGACTGGGCCTGGAACCGGAACTTTGCCCCCGCGTTACCATCGCTGTTGGTGTAGGAACCGTTTAGGCGGAAGCGGTAGCCGGGCTGTTCCGAGTTTACCCCAAAGGCGTATACCTGGGAATCCGCAGTCTTTGTACCGTCTCCATCCACCACTTTTTTATCGGTTGATACGATTCCAAGGCCGCTGTTTACATAGCCGTCGAATTTGAGTTCCTGCGCAAACAGGCCTCCCGTCATTGCCAGTGCCAGACATCCGATGGCCGCCATTCTGAAAATTCGCATACCCCTCTTTGCAAAGGTATCTCTCATAACAATCTCCTTCTGTTTATGAAGCTACCTTGTTTATAGCGGAATGCAAAAATAGTATCGACCAGAAAACCGTTAAAAAACAATAAAAAATCGGTTAATACGAAACATTCTTCAATGCTGCGATGGCTTTTTCTCTTGCTGCGATAACCCGGTCACACCACGCGTCGAATTCCGGATCTTCCCGCTGCAATTCCGGATGGGACAGTATATGATTCAGCGTGCGGCGTACCCCCTGGTCAAAGCGGATACGGGCGGTAAAACCCGGAACCAGCCGTTTAAGTTTGGCGTTATCAAAAACCACCGAATTTGCCTTGTCTCCGATAAGTCCGCCGGTATAGTCATATTGGGGACCACAGGCGGCAAGGAATTCGCTGGATATATGCACCGCCCTGAGGGGCTTCCCCAGGACGCAGGCGATTGCTTCATAGACCTGGTTCCAGGTGACTGTTTCGTCAGAGGTGATCTGTACCGCCTCGCCTTTGGCGTGGATATTCCCCATAAGGCCGATGAAGGCCCGGGCAAAATCGCTGTTGGCCGTCATGGTCCAAAGGCTCGTCCCGTCGCCATGGATGATCACCTGTTTTCCGTCGATGATCCGTTTTACCACCTGCCAGGAGCCGTTTTTGCCGTGAACCCCCAAGGGAACATTACGCTCGTCATAGGTGTGGCTTGGCCGCACGATGGTGACGGGGAAACCCTCTTCCCGGTACTTTTGGAAGAGGAAATCCTCACAGGCGATCTTATCCCGGGAGTAGGCCCAGCAGGGGTTTGCCAGGGGAGTGCCTTCGGTGATCCGGTAATCCGAAAGGGGTTTCTGGTAAGCCGATGCGGAGCTGATAAAGATGTACTGTCCGGTTTTACCCTTGAAAAGCCGGTAGTCCCGTTCAACCTGATCCGCCGTAAAGGCGATAAAGTCGGCGACCACGTCGAAATCAAGGCCCTTGATTTTTTCAGCCGCCTCGGATTCTCCTGTGATATCGCAGCGGATCTCCCGGACCCCTGAGGGAAGGACCTTGTTCCGGCTCCCCCGGTTGAGGAGGTAGAGTTCATGTCCTTCTTCCAGAAGCTGCCGGGAAATAGCGGTACTGATGGTACCGGTCCCGCCGATAAATAGCGCTTTCATAGATTCCTCCGTTTTATGTGTTGTATACCCTGTCATCATAGAGGATAGTTCCGGAATAATCTACCGGGAGAGTTTTTCCGGAATGGGCCGGGCTGGGTATGGTGAAAATAATGAAAGCAGAAACCGTAAACAGCGTATCCTATCGAGATAAGCTTGAAGCCTTTATACTTTCCCGCGCTTGTGATAATTTCGGTAAGTACCCCGCCGCCTTTCTTCTGCTCCAGCCCCGGCTCGATTCCCGGGCGGTAACAAAATCCCGGTATATGCCGCCCTGGGCCATAAGCTCGTCGTGGCTGCCCTGCTGGGCAACCGTTCCGTCCGCTATGACCAGTATCTTGTCCGCGTGGCATATCGTGTTGAGCCGGTGCGCGATGACGAGCAATGTCTTGCCCCGGCAGAGTTCGCTTATCGCCTGCTGGATATAGCTCTCATTGTCCGCGTCCACGCTGGCGGTCGCCTCGTCCAGGATGATGATGGGCGCGTCCTTCAGGATACAGCGGGCGATGGAGATGCGCTGCCGTTCGCCCCCCGAAAGGGTCGCGCCCCCTTCGCCGATTATCGTATTAAAGCCATCGGGCAGGGCCATGATAAAGTCGTAGCACCGCGCCTTTTTGGCGGCCTCGATCACCTCAGCCTCGCTTGCGTCCGGGCGGCCCATGCTGATGTTGTTGTAAA